>CAZDXY010000022.1:0-22497 GCA_964509385.1 uncultured Rikenellaceae bacterium | reverse complement strand
TCAAAACATAACAATCAGTATGCAACAAATGAGTAAGGAGGAAAATGTAGCCACAACGAAAGATGTAAGGGTAAAGGAAGCAATCTATTCCTTTGATGAAGCCATGGCAGCAACCGTTCAGTATTTCAAAGGTGACGAAATGGCCGCAAAGGTTTGGGTAAGCAAATACGCAATTAAGGATTCCTTTGGAAATATCTACGAACGCACACCAGAAGACATGCATTGGCGTTTGTCCCATGAGATTGCCAGGATTGAGAAAAAATACTCAAACCCAATGAGCGCTCAGGATATTTTCAACCTTCTCAAGGAATTCAAGTATATCGTACCCCAGGGAGGCCCCATGACCGGAATAGGAAACCCCTACCAGATTGCCAGTCTTTCTAATTGCTTTGTCATCGGTTCCAAGGGTGATGCTGATTCCTATGGGGGAATCATGAAGGTTGATGAGGAACAGGTACAACTGATGAAACGCCGTGGTGGTGTTGGGCACGACCTTTCTCATATACGTCCTAAAGGAAGCCCAGTGCTGAACAGCGCACTCACGTCTACAGGTGTTGTTCCCTTCATGGAACGTTACTCCAACTCAACCCGCGAGGTAGCACAGGATGGAAGGCGTGGAGCACTCATGCTATCAATTTCCATTAAACATCCTGATGCCGAAAAATTTATCGATGCTAAAATGGAGCCAGGTAAGATTACTGGAGCTAACGTATCGGTAAAAATTGATGATGAATTTATGAATGCTGTTGTCGAGGGAAAATCGTATATACAGCAGTACCCGGTTAACTCATCAAATCCAAAATACAAGCAGGAAGTTGATGCTCAAGCTCTATGGAAGAAAATAATTCACAACGCATGGAAGTCAGCCGAACCTGGAATGCTTTTTTGGGATACGGTAATCCGTGAATCAGTACCCGATAATTACGCTGATCATGGATTCAAAACCGTATCAACCAATCCTTGTGGCGAAATCCCTTTGTGCCCCTACGATAGCTGTCGGTTAATAGCTCTCAACTTATACAGCTATGTCGAGAACCCTTTCACGGCTAAAGCCAAGTTTAACTTCGATCTTTTTAAAGAGCATGTCCATGCTGCACAACGCATAATGGACAACATAATTGATCTGGAACTGGAAAAGATCGATGCCATTCAGTCAAAAATCGACAACGATCCGGAGGATGAAGAGACAAAAAATGTTGAAAGAAACCTCTGGAGTAAAATTCGCCAAAAAGCCATACAGGGTCGCCGTACGGGAATAGGTATTACCGCCGAAGGCGATATGCTTGCCGCTTTAGGGCTTCAATACGGTTCCGATATAGGCATCGACTTTGCTGTAGAAGTTCAGAAAACCTTGGCCATTGAGGCGTACAGGTCGTCTGTTTTCCTTGCTAAGGAAAGGGGACCCTTTCCCATCTTCGATGCACAACTCGAGAAGAATAATCCCTTCATAAACCGCATTAAGGATGAAGATTTAGATCTTTACAACGATATGGTAAAGTATGGTCGTAGAAACATTGCCCTGCTTACCATTGCCCCAACAGGAACAACCAGCTTAATGACCCAGACCACTTCGGGTATTGAGCCTGTTTTTATGCCTTTTTATAAACGCAGGCGCAAGGTTAATCCAAACGATAAGAATGTAAAGATATCCTTTACCGATGAAGTTGGCGACTCGTGGGAAGAGTTTAATGTGTTCCACCATAAGTTTCTTACATGGCTCGATGTGAATGGCTACAACGCAGAAGATGTGAAAAACTTTAGCGAGGAAGAAGTAACAAAACTTGTTGAGAAATCACCCTACCATAAAGCTACATCCAACGATGTTGACTGGGTAAGTAAGGTAAAAATGCAGGGGATGATTCAGAAATGGGTGGATCATTCCATCAGCGTAACAGTAAATCTTCCCTCAGACATCACCGAGGAGATGGTTGCCAAGGTTTACCAAACCGCTTGGGAAAGTGGCTGCAAAGGCTGTACTGTATATCGCGATGGCTCTCGTGATGGCGTTCTGATATCAGCTTCGAAGAATGAAGAACAAAGCGAAAACACACATCCCTCAAAACGCCCACAGGTACTAGAATGCGATGTCATTAGATTCAAAAATAACTCTGAGAACTGGATCGCCTTTGTGGGTTTATATAGTGGTAAACCCTACGAAATATTCACCGGTATTTCAGAGGATGATGTCTTGCCTATACCAAAAGCGGTAAAGAAAGGTAGAATAATAAAAATAAAAGATGAGAACGGCAGCCGCTACGATTTCCAGTACGTGGATAAGTTTGGCTATACCAATACTGTTGGTGGTCTATCGCACATGTTTAACAAAGAGTTCTGGAACTACGCCAAACTTATTTCGGGAGTGCTTCGCAATGGCATGCCAATCCCCGATGTTGTCAACCTGGTTAGCTCTCTCAGGCTCGATAATGAAACCATCAACACATGGAATGCCGGTGTTGAAAGAGCTTTACGCCAGTACATTCCAAATGGTACTAAGGCAAAGAAAGGTCAACGCTGCGAGTGTGGTTCCGACTCATTGGTTTACCAGGAAGGGTGTCTGATTTGCACCAATTGCGGAAACTCGAAGTGTGGCTAGATTTTTTTCGTAACCCTCAATAAACTCAAGCCCCCCGCAAAAAATTTGCAGGGGGCTTTCCATTATTATCATGGGTTAAACCTTACTAACTGGCTGCCCCTTCTATTCTTGCCGCCTCAACCTTTGCCTTATCAATTACTCCTTTTGCCTTAGCATCAGCTTCATCGATTATCTTCTTTGCTGCCTTTTCTCCTTCACTTCTTATCTTATCAGCTGAAACTTTTGCTGCCCTTTCGGCAATAACACCCTTGCCCTTTGCCTCATCTTCCACCTTTTTGGCATTGGCATTTGCCTCATTCCTGACAACTTCAGCGGCTTTACGAGCTTCTGCACGGATGTTTTCAGCTTGTTTTTCTGCATCACTGATCAACTTATCTGCCTGCTCTTTGGCCTTACGACGGGCCTCCTCTTTGGCTTGGTCAACTTTTTCGTCAATCTTTTCCTTGACCTGATCTTTCACCTGATCCTTTAAACTCTGGGCAGCTTCGCCCATATCAAGTTTAATATTAGGATTGGTTGCCGTTCCGGTTACAAATAGGTTTAGCTTTACAACATCGCTTTGCCCAATGGATAAACCCTTTGCTGCTGCAAAGGCAGTAACGTTTTCCAAAGCCTGCGATGCAGGTCCAAGCTTCGAACGGGGCATCTCCAGCTTTATCTTATAGTCAATGGTTTGATCAATGCCCATGTCGCCACCAAAATTCATCTTTATTCCCGAAACCTCGGTATCGAATGGTTTGATATAAATCCTACCCTGTTTTACCTCCAGATTGGCCATAAAATCCTTTAGACGAGGATTGCTTATATCATCGTTTTTCAACAAATCGCCAATTTTGGTGAATGTTGGGGCATTCACAATGGCAATGCTTTTGCAACCCAGCATTCCCATTGCATTTATAGAATTGAGGTCAGGAGTCATTAAAGTATCAAGAATGGCATTGAGTGATAGTTTGGTTGACACATTTCCTGTAATATTCTTTACCTGTGGTGCCATGCTCTCGATCATGCTGAATGATTTGAAAGCCGAAGGAATATCAAAATTCTTGATATCCATGGCAAAGTCAATTTTTGGTTCTTCCATATTCTGAGTATTATACTCCCCAGATAGATTCATGCTTCCCTTTAGCATGTTCATACCTACATTATCCATTTGCACCTTTCCGTTGCGAATAATGATCTTTCCCTTGATATCATCAATATCAAGCTTATCGAATTTAACCCTCTTAATGTTGGATGTTAGCACGAAATCGATATTTTTTGGCACCTCAATAACCGACATTGGTATGGTATCCTGAACTTCTTCAGTTGTTTCTTCCACCTCTTCACCCATCAACTCGTTCAAATCGATAAGCGAAGAACGCAGGTTGAGAGTGCCCTTAATGGTTTCATCGTTGAAGACGAAGGGAATAAAGTTCTCTAAACGCCCGTCGAGTTGAAGATCACTGGAACCGATACGGGCATCGAATGATGCCAGCTGAACATACTTTGGGCTGAAATTCAATGTTGTTTCAACAATCCTCATTGTCTTTGGAAGGTCAGGGCTCTCAAATTCAAAGTTTACAAGTTTTAACGATCCATCTGCCTTAAATTTTTCGTATTGCTCATTCTCTATGTACGACATAAGTCCACCAAACTCCAGATTGCTCTCTAGTATTCCGGCAATGGACATGTCATCGAGGGGAATAACATCGGTGAGACTATTAAAATCGATCACGCCCACCATTGAACCGGCAACGTACATATCGCTCATGGGAGTGCGAACACTAAGAGTAACATCGAATGGGTTTCCTGCCATCTCAAGATGAAATTTCGATACATCAACAGTGGTCTTGTCCTCATTCACCCCATCGTATAAAATCTTGGTCTTGATACTTACGTTTTCAACCGATTTGGGTAAATCGGGGTATTGAAATCTGGCATTGTTAACCGCAAGATCGATACCAACGCTTGGAAGCGTTGTTTCGGTAACCGAACCCTTTACCCAGCCATTTAAGCTTAAATTTCCCGAGGTTTCAAGCCCATCAAAATCTGACATGTAGATTGCGGGCACCATTGAAAGCAAGGATTTAAACTCCGTTTTCGAGGTGGAAAAGGAAATGTCAACATCAATATCGTCAGTGGGCATTTTTACATCACCATCGAATTTTAGGGCAATTTCATTTATTGAGAAAAGGTTGTCCTTAAAGGTATAAATGCTGTTATTAAGATCTGCTCCAATTTCGGCATTAAAACCCACGGTTGCATTACGAACATAACGCAAACCATCCATAAAGAAATTGAAGTTGGCAATTGTGGTATTTATCTGCAAGTCGGTTTGGTCCAGCCCCATGTCGCCCGAAAGTGTGAAGTTGAGGTTTTCAATGGTTGCCTTCATGTCTGCCTCCCCGTCAATATAGCTAATTGTGGCGTTTCGTATCTCAAACTTCTCCAGGGCAACCCTCATGGTCATGGGTTCGCCTTCAACCTCCTCGATTGTTTCTTCCTCCTCCTGGTCGGGAAAAACAAAAATATCCCAATTAGCCTTTCCTTCAGGGGTAATCATTGCAGTCATTATCGGATTGATCAGCAAGATGGATTTAACCTGAATATTCTCCATCTTTATCACGCTCTTGATATCAACCTTCACGCTAAACTCATCAAAAGCCACCAGGGTTTGTCCTTCAAACTCATCAATTCCCACTATGCTTAAATCCATCAATCCGATATAAACATCGGGGAATCCCTTAAAAATGGAAACCTTAAAATCGCTAAACTCTACCTTAGCATTGACATTTTTGTTGATCTCCGTTTTAGCCAATTCAAGCAGTTGGGGCTTGAAAACAATGGGAATTACAATGGCTGCTCCAATGATCAGAATGATAATGATCAGAATGGATATAAAGAAAATCTTCAATACTTTTTTCATGACGACGAGGAATTAGATTCAGATTACCAAAGTTAAATCTTTTGCTTCAAAAGAAGCTGGACAATAATTGATTTTTTGGAAAATCAATTATTTATTGCTGATTATCATCCCCCTCCGATGTAAGGCTTACAAAAAGAATTCGGAGAATAAACAACATAAGAATGGGGAACAATACCGTTTGAAGAAGTCTGAAGAAAAAGTAGTTAAGGAATCCTATGTGAATTAGCGTAGCCAAACCAATGATAATGGTCATATCGAAAAGCATCAATAGCATGTTACTATTAGGCGATTTGAAGAATCTGGGAACATACTCTTGTAGATTTTCCTCATTAAAATTTCTAATAATAAAGTAAAGGCATAACGTAAAGAGCAGAGGTGAGATCACACCGAATAATACAAGTACATAAACAGATGACCATACATTGAAACTGTACAGGATCCCTCCAAAAAAAGATAACAGCAAATTGAACGAGAAACGAGGACCTGTCCCCACAAGGTTTTCGATCCAATACAGGATAATACTGTCCTTATTTTTTCCGATTTCGTCCAAAATACAATACTATTATGCAATTATAAAAGCAAAAGTAATAAATCAAAAGAAAAACACTATGCTTGAATAATAAGGTATGATAGGTAAGTAAAATATATTACTACGAAAAATGCGCCTTCCTTTCGATCGATCTTTTGTCCTGGTCCCACAATTACAAATACCAAAAGCAGAATGCTGGCAAGGCAGGTAACCAAAATATCAATGGTTGAACCTGGGTAAAAGGGCAAGGGACGAATAACGCTGGAAAGGCCTAAAACCATGAAAATATTGAATATATTTGATCCAACCACATTGCCGATGGCAATGTCCGAATTTCCTTTAAATGCTGCAACGGCAGAAGTTACCAATTCGGGAAGAGATGTGCCAATGGCAACAACAGTAAGGCCAATTAGCGCATCGGACACACCCAAGGAGCGGGCAATAGTTGTTGCCGAATCGACTATAAGAACTCCTCCACCATAAAGCCCTGCAATTCCAAGAATTACAAACATTACAGAAATGTATGTTTTTCGAACCTTAACCTCGGACGATGGCGGATTTTTATCGGCCTGCGCCGATTTGTATGTATAGAAAAAAAATATCCCGAGAAAGGTTAAGAGAATAATTCCATCTATTCTTGATAAGATTGATTCATTGGCACTATCAATCAGGCTATCGCTTCCAAGGATTAGAATGAGTATTGCTGCGAGTAAAGTGTAAGGTATTTCTACCTTAACCGTTTTACTTTGAACATAAATGGGTTTAATTAACGCAGCTATGCCTATTATCAAAAGGATATTCATGATATTGCTCCCCAAAACATTTCCTATGGCCAAACCGCTGGTTCCATTGATTGATGCTACAATGTTGACCACCAACTCAGGCATTGAAGTGCCAAATGCCACAACCGTTAGTCCAACCGTTAGTGCAGAAACCCCCAACCGAGATGCTATTGATGAAGCTCCTTCAACAAGCCCGTTGGCTCCTGCAATAAGAATTATCAAGCCTATTGACAGTAAAGCAATTTCAAGTAGCATATTTCAATAATTTGAATGAAGCAATAAAAATGAATTCTTTCATATACTTCTTTTTTTAAATGAGCGGACAATTTACAATTAACCGATTTTTCCATCGTTTCTCAAGTACAAAAAAGACTTGTAAAATTAACCCTTTTTTAATAATCCTTGGCTCATTCTTTTCAACAAACCTTTTGTTGTCGCAAAGATTTATAAATTTGTTCCCGAAACAGCAAATATTATGCTCTCAAAACGGCATGTACTAATTGTTCCATTGGCATTCCTCTTAAGCCTATTTTTTCCAAGGTGTGCCATCGTTGTATCTCCCACTGGTGGGCCAAAGGATACGATTCCTCCAATACTAGTCCGCAGCACTCCCCCCATATATTCAACAAATTTCAATCGTCAAAGGGTTACTTTAACCTTCAATGAGTTTATACAGCTCAAGGAAATAAGTCAAAAACTAATACTTTCGCCGCCACAGGAGCGTTTACCTGATTTCAGGGTTAGGGGAAAGAGCATAGAATTATCTTTCTTTGAACCTTTGTTGGATAGCACTACATATACTCTTTACTTTTCCGATGCCATAGTTGATTTAAACGAAGGAAACCCCCTGGTAAACTTCGAATTTGCATTTTCAACAGGCAATGAAATTGATTCTCTGCGATTAACAGGCAAGGTGATTGATGCATTTACCCTCGAGCCTCAAGTTGGAATTCTTGTAATGCTTTATGATAAGATAATGGATTCGATTCCATTACTTGAACGTCCAATTTACGTTACAAAAACAAATAAAGAGGGTAGTTTCTTCCTCAGCAACCTAAAAGAAAATGACTATAAGATCTTTGCCCTGAAGGATGGAAACTCCAATTACCTATTCGATCAGGTTTCAGAACCCGTTGCATTTTCCCAAGACACGATATTCAGTGCAATTTTATCGCCCCCGTTGGGCGATTCTCTTAGACAAGCAAGTGACAAATCGCTTACTCTACGATTATTTCAAGAGGAGAATAGAGCTCAATCGTTAACTGACTTTTCCAGAGTCTCAAGGCGGGGCCTGAAAGTGGGATTCTCTCGTAAACCAGAGGGTAGCGTATCGTTACTACCCATCAATTTCCCGTTAGACTCATCGGAATTGTGGTATCATTTGGAACGAGGTTCAACTGGCGATACCCTTACTTACTGGATAACCAACGATGAAATGAGTAAGGTCGACTCCTTGTTTATTCGGGTTAATTACTACAGAACTGATTCCATTCTAAACCTATTTGAGGTTAGTGATACCCTGCGATTTTTCTATTCAGACAAACAGCAACCCTCTCGAACGAGACGAAGGGAAGCGGAAGAACCCGAGAAACCTGAAACACTCCCCGTTTCATTCTCTGCATCTAAGGGCAAAGCTGTTCTCCCGCACGAACCATTAAGTTTAACTTTTAACTTGCCCCTTCTTTCGCTCAATAACGATATGATCCTTTTAGAAGATATTTCAGATAGCTTAACCATAAAATCTGAACCCAAAATCGACAGCTTGAACCCAAGGCTTTACCGGGTTGAACACCACTGGCAACATAACACAATGTATCGCTTCACTGCCCTACCAGGGGCCTTTACTGACCTCAATGGATTAACAAATGATACGCTAATCGTAAGGTTTAACGGTGTTAACCCCGATTACTTTGGAACCATTAATCTAAACCTTACAGGTGTAGTGCCCAATGTTATAGCTGAGCTACTCACCGAAAAAAGGGCTGTAGTTGATAGAAAAATTGCGGAAAAGGATGGTAAAGTTACGTTTGATTACGTTAGACCTGGGAAGTATATCATTCGATTTATTTTCGATGCCAATAAGAATGGTAAATGGGATACAGGGTGGTACTTAATGGGTATTCAACCTGAAAAGGTTGTGATGTATCAGGAGAAGGGTATTGTTACTGTTCACAACATCAGAGCAAACTGGGAGTATGATATTAACTTTAACTTGGATCAACACAAATAAAAGCCATGTCTGTACTATTAAACTTCGCCATTTTCCCAACCGATAAGGGTGATAGCGTTAGCCCTTACGTTACAAGAGTGATCCAAAAGTTAAGATCAATGGGCTTCCCCAGTCAGCTTACAGCGATGGGTACCATTGTTGAAACCGACAGTCTTGGTCAAGCTCTTTCTGTTATAAATGAGGCATACTCCGTTCTGGAAAAGGATTGCCAAAGGGTTTACGTGACTGCCAACTTAGATATAAGGAAAGGGTCTTCCAACAGAATGGTGGGTAAGGTTAAATCGGTTGAGGAAAAGATTGGCAAAACAAAATAAGGAATATTTTGATCAAAAGAATCATAATAGTTCTATTCTTCTCTCTCCCTCTGCTTGCCCTTGGGCAAGTTTACCTTGGGACACGGACTGGTTATAGCGTTTCGTCGGTTGAATTTGTACCAACACAAAAAGAAAAGTCCCTTTTCGACGATGGGTTTGAATTAGGGTTAAGCATTAAGCATTTCGACCAACAATACATTGGTTTCCAAAGCGAACTAGGTTTAGTACGAAGAGGCTACAGAAAGCCATTCGAAGACACACTAACATACAAAAGGATTAATTCTTACATTGAGCTGCCTATATTCATGCAGGTTCGGCTTGAGAATAAGGGACTTTTCATGCACTTAAATGCAGGCTGTTACGGAGCATTTCTTTTAAGTTCTGTTGAAGGGAATAATCGAACTGGAAGCTTTATAATGCAGAACTATGAGTTCAACATTCTAAGGGACAAACGCTTCGACTATGGTTTGATAGGTACATTTGGCATTGGGTATGAAACACCGTTAGGGGTTTTTCAGATAGATTTTCGCTATATATGGGGTTTGGGCGATCTTTATAATCATGATTATGAGGGCACTCCTGGACGATCTCCTTCTCGAGTTCAAAATCTTTCGTTCAGCTACTACTGGAAAATCTCCAAACAAAAATGGAAAAAGAACGCTCCTGATTAGGCTAATCAAAAAAATGATGATATATTAGACTATTTAATAAACTCATTTGCCATGCGTACTTTTATTATTATATTATCTCTTGCTTTTTGCGCTATTTCATCCATTGGGCAAACCGGATACGTTCAGGAGGGCAAAGCCTCTTTCTATGCCGATAAGTTTGACGGAAGAACCACCGCATCGGGTGAACGATACAGCCACTCCAAGAGTACCTGCGCCCATCTTTCACTTCCCTTCGGGACCCTGGTTAGGGTTACCAACCTAAGCAACGGAAGTGCGGTTGTGGTTAGGGTAAACGATCGTGGGCCCTTTGTTCCAAATCGAATTATCGATTTAAGCCGTTCTGCTGCCGAGAAGTTAGGGTTTATTGATCAGGGAATTGCAGATGTAAGAATTGAAGTTATTGATGAAAGCGGACAAGTTATTCAAACAGCAGAGTCGAAACCAAAGCCTGCAGAACCTAAACCAACCACTCAACCCAAACCCTCTGTTAGTGCAGCATCTGCTTCGCTTAGCACCTCTCAGCAGGCAAAAGCCCCTGAGGCTGCTAAGCAACCGGTACTAACCACAACACCTCAACCATCCTCAACCGATTATGAGCTGTACGAGCTAAATGTGACCCGCCAGTCACCAGGAGGTTTTACGGTTCAGATTGGAAGCTATAAGGAATTGGCAAATCTACTTCGTATAGCCGATGATCTTAAATCATCACTAAAAAAGGAGGTGAGAGTTCAAGTTGCCACAATCAATGGCGAAAAGGTTTACCGTTTAATGGTTGGCCAATTTTCAACGCGTCGCGAAGCGGAAGCTTTCAGGGAAAAAACCGCGAAGCTATATCCCGATTGTTTCGTTTTAGAATTGAAGTAGTTTGATGTGTATTCCCTACTTCTTCACATCGTAAAAACAAACTTTGGGTGAGTGTAAAACTCCCTCGGCAACGAGTTTTTTAATACTCTTGTCCACCTCTTTCTTCTCAATTCCTGTGGTTTCTGCAATCTCGGCTGCTTTCATAGGTTTTCCAGCCTTTTTGATTGTGTCTAGAACTTTGTCTTTTGGTTCCATAATTTTAAATTTTTGTTGAGCAGATATCTATTAAATTATTTGATTTCAAAACTTACTCCTTCAGCCATTGATCCAACCAACCCTTGAACTCTCTCTGCCAGAGAATGCCATTCTGCGGTTTTAGCACCCAGTGGTTCTCATCGGGGAAGAACAAAAATTTACTTGGGATGTCAAGCATTTGTGCAGCATTAAACGCTGCCATTCCCTGAGTGTAAGGAATACGAAAATCCCTCCCTCCATGAATTATTAGCATGGGAGTATCCCAGTTTTTCACAAACTTATGGGGGCTATGCTCAAAGCTCTTCATGGCAATCTTGTTGTCGGTTTCCCAGGGCGCACCGCCCATCTCCCATTGGTCGAAAAACATCTCCTCGGTGGTAAGGTACTCCATCTCGGAGTGGAAAACACCGCAATGGGCAATAAACGCCTTAAAGCGTTTGTTGTGGTTCCCAGCCATCCAGAATACGGTGTAGCCACCGTAGCTGGCACCAATGGCACCCAAACGATTTTCATCAATCCAAGGCTCCTTCTTCACCTCATCAATGGCAGCAAGTAAATCCCTCATCTCCTGACCACCATGATCCTTACTGATCTGATCTGTCCACTCCTGACCGAAGGTCAGCGTTCCACGGCGACTTGGGGCCACCACCACGTATCCATTGGATGCCATGATGGAGAAGTTCCAACGATAGCTCCAAAATTGGCTCAGGGGACTTTGCGGCCCACCCTCGCAGTAGAGCAATGCAGGATATTTCTTCGATTTGTCGAAATTGGGAGGAAGAATTACCCAGGTATGCACCATCTTTCCATCGGTCGATTTTATCCACCTGCGCTCAACGGTTGGCATGATTAGCTGGTCAAGTATCTCTTTGTTGATGAATGATACTTGTACCTCTGTTCCTGTGGTAGGATCGATACTGAAAATCTCGGCAGGTGAGGTTATGGAAACCTTGTTTCCTATTAGACTTTCGCTAGCAATGGCAAGCGAATGGTAATCGTGTAGACCCTCGGTAACGGGCTTTATCTCTTTGGTTTCCAATTCCATTTTGTAAACCTGAAAGGTTGCCTCAACACCTGCAATAAAGTACATGGCTTTGCCATCGGGTGTCCACTGAACGTTCGAAGCTGAGTAGTCGAATTCGGGGTTCATGTAGGTTTTCTCACCCGTTTTCATATCCATAACGAATAACCTATCCTTATCGGCCTCAAAACCGGCTCGCTCCATCGATAGCCATGCCATTCTATCGCCTTCGGGCGAGAAAACGGGCTGCTTATCGTAGCCCATCATTCCCTCGGTGAGGTTTTTGGTTTCGCCCGATTCGATGCTGTATAGGTAGATATCGGAGTTGGTGCTAAAGGAGAACTCCTTGCCGGTTAACTTTTTGCAGGTGTAAGCGATAGCCTTGCCACAGGGCGTCCATGCAATTTCCTCCATTCCGCCGAAGGGTTTCAGGGGTGTATCATATGGCTCATTGTGCATGATATCCTTGGCATTTAGCACTTTACCATTTGTAAAATCGGCAACGAAGATATGGCTGTAGTACCCATCCTCCCAAGTATCCCAGTGGCGGTACATAAGATCTTCTATGATCATTCCACTTGCCTTTGGTAAATCCGGATAAATATCGGCGGTGGATTTATCAACCTTTACATCGCTAATAAATAGAATTTTGTCGCTCTTGGGCGAAATGGTAAACCCGTTGATATCACCCTCGAAATTAGAGACCTTTCTACGATTCTTACCATTGATATCCATGGTCCAAATCTGTGCTGTTTCACCTTCGGTTGAGACGTAGGCAAGGGTTTTATCGCCAACCCAAGCGATGTTAAACTCGTGCGAAGGGGTCTTTGTTACCTGCTTACAATTTGAGCCATCGGCATTCATTACAAATATTTCAGAGTTGCTTCTGTTCAATTCAACAGAGTAGAATGATACGCTATAGGCTATCTTTTCGCCACTGGGCGAAACGGCTACCTCGCCTAGTCTACCAAACGACCAAAGCACTTCTGGGGTTAGCATTCCATCCTCAACCTCAATGTTAGATTGCCCAATAATGGGTTCGGCTAATTTTTGATTGGTGTTACAGGATAAAAAAATGAGACCAAGTGTTAGAATTAAAAAACTGTAGTTTTTCATAGTATTATATTTTTTGAAAATGATTTGAGGTTTATTCAAAGTCTTTTTTTTCCTGCCTTATGGGATTAGCCCAAACAATAAGTCAAATGTAACTAAAAAGTATAACTTAGGTTAACCATACTATTTGAATAGCGATGGTCCCAAGGTTTATATGGGTTTGTTTCCGGTTTAATTGAGCCAAGAAATCCATATGGATTAACCTGAAGGCGTAGGTTGGAGGATCTGAAACCAGAAATTCCTTTTTCCCTAAGCACATAATCGGTCGTTAAGAACCCTCCAGTTGCTCCTAGAGTAATTAACCACAAGGTTGCTTTTTCATTAGCATTGAAAAGAATGGCTGCTGCACCTCCAAATAGCGCACCAGATGATGCTCCTGTTACAATTAGGTTGCCCTGCTGGCGTGTATAGTCATAATTCTTTGTTCTGTATATACCACCTAATAATCCACCGGCGGCTCCCAGCATTCCTCCAAGTAAGTATGCCCTTGGATATTCACTTCCATCAACATTAAATGTATAAAGCAATGCCAAAGGGTATGTCAATCCAAGTCCTCCATAGTAGTTAACAATAGAAACATCGCCATTGGTAAACTTATTCTTTTCGTAGAGATAATTTCCCAAAAACATTCCCGCTCCCGAGAATGAAAGCATAGAAAGTGCGCCAAGATATGCGTCAAATTCAGTAGATATTAAAAGTGCTGTTGCTGCACCATAAGCATAACCCCAGGATGCTCCACTCCAAATGCTACTGGTTTGACCCCAAGTATAACCATACTTTTTGGCCAACCCATATCCCACAAAACTCTCCCCCAAACTTGCTGCAACGGTAAGCCCTAGGGTTGGTTTATACTCTAAATCGTCGCCCATGAATAACAACGATAAAGCAAGTCCGTGTGCTATGCCCATTCCTGCACCCATTGAATATGCATTTGCCATTCCATTGGTTACCACCTTGTCTCTGGTTGCAATAAGGGGGATATAGAATCCTCCACCACCAATTAAAAGATAGGATGCTATGTAAGGTTTAAATTCATCAGCACCAAGTGCTGCGGGAATTGCCCACCCATAAAAACACAGTGAGTAAGTCGCTGAGGAGACAATTAACCTACGTCGTGCTTCCTGGCTAATATCCTCTTCCCTTAACTCAATTTTACTGCTCATCAAATTAATTTCTTCGCAAATCATTTGAATTTCATCTTCGCTTATGGCTCGCTTATCTACTTGGAAAATCCCATCAACTTTATAGGTAACAATTAAAAAATGGCCATCTTCAGTTTTGGAAAGTGTGGCTTGCTGAAAATCCTTGTATGTTTTGAAATAGTTTATTTTCCTGCCTATTTCAGAATCAATAATTCTTACATTTTCACAAAATGGAACGGCTTGATCCTGAGCTTTTAAAAAACCAAATGCCAACACTAAAATAAAAATTATCAATATTTTAAATTGAATAATAACTTTTTTCATGTTTTCAATTTTTAAGTTATAAACTTTATATAATCTTTAATATAAACAAAACGGACATTTACAAATCAAACAACGCAAAATACAATTTATTAAACTAATATCGTTACTTCCTGCATTACAAGTTAAAAAATTATGTCATATACTAGTTTGCGATTAAGTTTTTGAAAATTCTGCAAAAAGTGAGGGATTTTCTAGTTTGCAATAATTGAACAATCCAATTTTTTTTAATTAAAAGCTATAAGCAAACTTATCAGAGCTCTTACATTTGAAGTCCGTACTGCTTCATCTTGTTGTATAGTGTTTTACGGTCGATGTTGAGCATCGAAGCAGCCTTGCTCTTGTTGTAACGGACCTTCTCTAAAGTAGAAAGGATTAGTTCTCTCTCGGCCATCTCCTTTAAATCTCTGAGATTTTCAGGTTGAATTTGATTTACGGAGTTATTAAATCGGCGATTTTTGCTGGCAATTATTTCCGAGGGTAAACTCTTCAAGCTAATGGTTGATCCCTGTTCAACCAACACAGCTCTTCGGATAACATTTCTCAACTCCCTGATGTTTCCTGGCCAAGGGTAGTAGTTAAAAATATCTAATACTTCGTTACTAAATCCTGATATTGATTTATTTAACTCTCTATTTGCCTGTCGTAGAAAATGGTTTGCATAAATTGGTAGATCCCTTAATCTATCACATAATGGAGCCACAAAAATGGAGAATTCATTAAGTCGATGGTATAAATCTTCGCGAAACTGGTTTCGCTTAACGGCTTCTAAAAGGTCTTCATTTGAGGCTACAATTATCCTAACATCAACCCGAATCTCTCGATTGCTACCTATGGGTTTGATCTTTCGTTCCTGAATGGCTCTTAATAAGTTGATCTGAACCTCGTACGAAAGGTTTCCTATCTCATCCAGGAAAATTGTACCTCCATTTGCCTGCTCAAATTGTCCTGTTTTATCTGAAATAGCGCCGGTGAACGATCCCTTTATATGTCCAAAAAATTCGCTCAGGGCAAGATCCTTCGATAATGCCCCGCAATCAACTGCCACAAAAGGCTTTGTGCTACGCTGACTTTCGCTGTGAATTCTACGAGCAACATACTCCTTCCCTGTACCGCTATCTCCTTGTATTATAACTGATAGGTTTGTGGGTGCTACAAGGTTAATGAATTCCTTCACTTCATGGGCATTATCGCTAACCCCCTGTATAAACTGCTTATCCTCCTTAGGGCTATGCTTTTTAATAGCACTTTCATTAATTGACCTATGGGCAAGCAAGTTTTGAATGGTTAACAGTATCTCGTCGGGGTTTATGGGTTTGGCAACGTAATCGAAGGCACCCATTTTTATGGTTTGAACAGCCATGCGAATATCGGCATAGCCAGTCATAATAATTATGCCTGTTTCCGGACGAATCGACTTAATCTCCTTAAGAATATCCAAACCAGAACCATCGGGTAGCCGATAGTCGGTAAGAATAATATCGTACTCATCCGTACGAAAAATTTTTTGCGACTCACTAACTGAAAATGCCTCTACAACCTCGTAACCCTTCTTAGACAGAAACGTTTTGAGCATGATGCAGAAACTTAAGTCATCGTCAACTACAAGTATTTTAGCCATTTGCTGCCAAGCGTATTATCTATTCCCCAATTAGCTAATATATGATTTTAATGCCACTTTGTAAAACAAAACCCGTGCAATTTTATCAAATATCGATAAAATTCGCTTTTAGCTGAGTATTTTATTAAATTTTAGGAAGTTCTAGCTTCAATCCAATCACCATTACTTTTAATCAAAGCAATAAGTTCATCTACTGCCTGAGTTTCGGGAATGTTCTTCTTTATAACCTCCTTTCTACGGTAAAGGGTAACCAATCCATGGCCTGAACCCACATAACCATAATCAGCATCGGCCATCTCGCCGGGTCCATTCACAATGCAACCCATAACACCAATCTTAAGCCCTTTCAGATGGGCTGTCTGCTCCTTTACCTTTCTTAGGGTCTCATTTAGGTTGAAAAGGGTTCTGCCACAACCTGGGCATGAGATAAATTCTGTTTTCGATATTCTCACCCTTGACGCTTGCAGAATTCCAAATGAAGTTTCTCTGATGATCTTATGTTCTACGTCTTTATAACCTGAAAGCATTATTCCATCACCCAACCCATCGAGGAAAAGAGGCCCAGCGATAGAAGCAGAAAGAAGGAGGAACGATTCAGCGCTTGAAGAATCAACACTAAATGCTAAAACCACGGGGTTCTTAATATTGTTCTCAAGAAGATAAAATATTGAATTTCGTATCGAGTGAAATTGATAGGGTATACCCCTTAATAAAAGCACTGCCTTTTTCGAGTTTTCAAGTTTATCCATCAACTCTTTGTCAACATCTTCAACGCTAGCATCAATGAAAAATGGGGTGTTTATGGTTTCTGACAGAAGGAATGTCTCCTTATTCACTAATTTGATGGCACAACATTTTTCGCTTCCCACCAAGGGTAAATCTTTAAGATTTGGAATTTGAGAAACCGATGAGCTTCCAACTAAGATGTAATCTGCCGCATTATCCGCGGCATACCATTTATTATTGACTTGCTTAAAGGTCCAGCCCCATAATTCAAGCAACTCTAAGGTAATTTCTCCTGTTTGCGATAAATCGGCAACAACAACAGGGGGATTATCTCCGCCAATTCTATTAATAGGAAACGTTTCTCTTCTGCAATATTCTAAGGGATTAATTGCTATACCATTGGGCCTAATTTGGAAATCTATTCTTTCCCAATTCTCGAAAAAATAGGCAAGGGTTTTGGCAACAGGGATCTCGTTTTCTGGCTCTTCGGTAAGCGAAACCCGAATGGTATCGCCAATGCCATCAACAAGAAGAGCACCAATGCCCACCGCTGATTTAATTCTGCCATCCTCCCCTTCTCCCGCTTCGGTTACTCCTAGGTGTAATGGGTAATTCATGCCTTCGGCTTTCATGAATTTAACAAGATAACGTGTTGCTTGAACCATTATCCTTGTATTGCTCGATTTCATGCTAACCACCAAATTATGGTAATTATGCCTTCGGCATATTCTTAAAAACTCCATTGCAGAATGGGCCATCCCTTCAGGAGTGTCTCCATATCTGTTCATAATCCTCTGCGAAAGAGAGCCATGGTTAACACCAATTCGAATGGCAACTCCATTTTTCTTGCATAGATTTAGAAGGTCCATAAAACGCTCCTCAACCCTTACCAGCTCTTGTTCATACTCCATGTCTGAAACAGAAGATGCTGATGATCTCGACTTATCCGCATAGTTTCCCGGATTGATCCTAATCTTGTCTGCATATTTTGCTGCTTCCAAGGCAACAGCCGGATTAAAATGGATATCAGCAATGATGGGCGTTCTATAGCCCCTTTGTCGAATTTGCCCCTTAATCAAGCCTAAACTTTGGGCTTCCCTCTTGCCTTGAGTGGTAATTCGAATGTATTCGGCTCCGGCATCAATGGCTCTTATTGACTGTTCTACAGTTTCGTCTATGTTGTTTGTGTTGGTCGTGGTCATGGTTTGAATTCGTATGGGGTTATTGCCCCCCAATGCAGTTCCCCCAACATGAACCTCACGACTAATTTTTCTGCGGTAACCCAATATGTCGATTATATCTTCCATGCTAAATATTTATACAAAGAAAATGGATTCATGGGAGTAATTGAAATTTATACTAGTGTTTTTAAAAAACTATCCATATTTTAAACTCTTGTAAAAAGAAAATCATTAAGTTTGCTTAAAATCATTCAATTAAATCCTTCCATTATGAAACAAATCATTGTTCCCATCGATTTTTCAGAAGAATCGTTTAATGGGTTGAAATTAGCAATCATATTTGCCAATCAATTTAAGGCAAACATACAAATGGTTTACGTTCAAAAACCAACCAATGAGATTGGACGATTAGATTTACAGGAAGAACACAAACAGGTAGAAATAGCCTTTGAAAAGATTGTAAAGGAACATGGCTCAAAACTTCACGATCCCACAAGAATAGAATTTCATATTAAAAAAGGCAAGATATACCAAGAGGTAATCAATCAGGCCGAAGCTTTTGAAAACTCTGCAATTAATCTTTCAACCCATGGGGCTTCAGGATTTGAAGAGCTGTTCATTGGGAGCAATGCACTGAAAATTATTTCAGCCTCAGATATCCCGGTATTCACAGTTCATCATGGAGCAGCAGTAAGAAATATTGAAACCATTGTTTTACCCATCGACACATCAATAGAAACCCGCCAGAAAGCATCATACACCGCATTAATCGCAAAGGCTTTCGATGCCGAAGTTCATGTTCTTGGGGTTAGTTCTTCGGGTAGCAATGAGGCAGAGCATAAAGTTACTGCATACTCAAATCAGGTATGCGAATACTTTACAGAGCATGGTGTAAAGCATAAAACAATTAAAAGAACAGGAAAAGGAATAACAAATACTGTTATTGATTATGCTACTGAGGTTAGAGCTGATCTGATTAGCATCATGTCAGAGAAAAGCGGATCTCTGAGTGATTTCGTACTGGGCACGAATGCCCAACAGATACTTAGCAAATCTCCTGTTCCTGTTCTTAGCATTACGCCCAAGGAAACATCAGTAAAGGGTAGCTTTAGCACTAGCGGTGGTTAAGATTAAATAATTCAATTTTTATATGAGGGCAGTAATGCCCTTTTTTTTTCAATAGTTTAAAAACAATAGCCCTTATATGTTGTTTCATCAAAATATATCTAACATTCATCTAATTATTAGTTCTTTCAAAAAACATAATAACTTTTTATTTGTATATTTAATGTTTAATACGTTTTTGATTTTAAAACAGTTTAACAATTCTTGCTTGATAAAGCGATGAAGAGGATTACAAAGCAGCATAGTATAGAGATGGTAAAAGAGCAGGTGATAAACACCTCGCTTGTTGTGGCCACTGCATTTGGAGGATTAGCATTTTTTTCGAGTTTTGTTTCAAGGTATTTCAGTACAGGCTTCAACTTTTCTATTGTATTTGAATCTATTGTTTTTCTAGTTCTTATTGGGGTAACCATACGAAGGAAATCTATAGTCAATACCATCAAGGCATACATAATGGTATCGCTGCTAATATTTTTCTCCTTAAGCGATGCCTACTTCTACGGATTGCTCTCCTCAACAAGAGCCTACTTAGTTTTGGTCCCTTTGTATGCAATCATATATTTCCCCTTTGTTCGCAGCCTCATTGTATATCTCGTTACCATAACAGGCTTTATAATTATTGGATTCCACCATAGCAGGGGAATAATAATACTCCCAACAGGCTATGAACCAAGTCTATACATGCTTAGATTCTATCCTTGGATTATAAATGCAATTCATATTTCGGCTGTTGGCCTTGTTATTCTTTATGTTACCCGAAGGTTCTTTTTCTCTTTTTCTGAATTAGTAGTTGATCTCCAGGAGCAAAATAAAATTATAACAGAAAACGAAAGAAACTACAGAGAGATTTTCAACTCAACCAACGAGGCAATTTTTATTCACAATGCATCTGATGGTAAAATATTCGATGTGAACGAAGTAATGCTTAAGATGTATGGTTTTGACAGCAAGGATGAAGCGCTTGCGGTTTCAGTAAAAGATATCAGCGCAAAAAATGATGCTGAAACTCAAGAAAAAGTTCAAATGCTTATTCGTAAGGCTGTTGAGGATGGTCCGCAGGTTTTTGAGTGGCAATCGATGAAAAAAAATGGGGAGATTTTCTTCTCTGAAATATCATTGAAAAGTACTGAAATAGGAGGGCATGGAAGGGTTCTGGCGGTAGTAAGGGATATTTCTGACCGCAAGCAAATGGAGCAAAAACTTAAAGAGAGCGAAGAACAGTACCGTACCCTTGTTGAAACATCGCAGGATGGAATTTCGCTTATGGATATTAAGGGACAAATGATATTTGTGAATAGTCGAAAAGCAACAATGGTAGGTGCTAAGGATCCAATAGAACTTGTTGGACAAAATGCTTTTAATCTGCTAACGATTCAGAGCGCTGAGAAAGTTAATTCAATAATGCCAGAACTTATGCAGAAGGGCTATTTTGATGCTCTTGAAGCTGACGTGAGGAGATTAGATGGCAGTATTTTCACAGCAGAGTTTAACATTACAGTGCTACCAGACTCATTTGGGAATCCAAAGTACCTTATGGATACTATGCGTGATATAACTGAACGTAAAAAATCAGAAAAAGCGCTTAAGGAAAGCGAAGAGAGATACAGAACTATCATCGAGGCTTTCCCCGAAATTATTATGGTTAGTGACTTAGAAGGTCGAATAATTTTTGCCAACGATGCTCTCGAGCGAATCACTGGAATTACCTCCATTGATTATACAAACAGAAATCGTAAGGCCAAAATCCATCCTGATGATGTGAAATATGTAAGGAATGAAATTGAAAAATTTCTTTCCAGCAACAGTAAGCATACTCCAATTATTGAAAATAGATTTATTGATACTTGGGGCAACGAACATTGGTTTAGCGGTATAATTTCAAAAATTCATTTCGAAAACAAACTATACCTTCAAACGATATCTCGGGATATTACCGAAAAGAAATTAGCCGAAAAGGAGCTGGAAAAGTATCGAAACCATCTTGAGATGCTGGTTAAGGAGCGGACAGAAGAATTACAAGCAACCAATGAGGAGCTCTCGGCAACCAACGAAGAACTTTACAGCCAAAGGGAGGAACTTGAGACTACATTGCACAAATTACAAAATGCTCAAAGGCAATTAATTAATTCAGAAAAAATGGCATCCTTGGGTGTTCTTGCCGCTGGTGTTGCCCATGAAATAAACAATCCCCTTAATTTCATTCATGGCGGAGTTACTGCCATTGAAACTTTTATTAAAGAAAACTTATCGGATAAACTGGATGATTTAACTCCTCTTGTTGAGATTGTGAATACAGGTGTTGAACTAGCCTCCAGTATTGTATCGAGTCTTAATCACTACAGTCGTAGGGATGATTTTAAGATTCAACAATGCGATATTCACAAAATCATTGACAATTGCCTTTTAATACTTAATAATAAGCTAAAGAACAAAGTTAGGGTAGAGAAAGATTTCTATGCTGGTTTTTTTATACTTAATTGCAACGAGGGTAAAATACATCAGGCTCTTCTCAACATCCTGAGCAACTCCATTGATGCCATTGCCGATAAAGGAACAATATCCATTAGCACAGAGGTATTAGAAAAAACTTTTACTCTAAGCATATCGGATGATGGGTGTGGAATTAGCAATGAGAACTTATCAAAGGTAACCGATCCATTTTTCACAACTAAGGATCCGGGTAAAGGTACAGGATTAGGGTTGTCGATTTCACAAAATATCATTGAAGAGCATCGGGGAACGCTTGATATCCAATCGGTGTTTGGAAAGGGGACGCAAGTCATTATTAAACTCCCACTTGCCTAAAATTTTCCTTATATTAGTATGATTAAAAAATGCAAAAATGCTTAGGGTAGTATATGCTATATCTTTAATATCATTGATTCTTTCTTCAAGTCCACTCTATGCTTTTATTCCAAATGGGGTCAAAACTATTAAGGATACCATTTCTTATTGCGATAGTTTAAAGTGCAGGTTGGACACCATAAACCTAATGATCAATAAGGATGTTAAGCAAGCCATTATATTGGCAAAAGAAGTATTGAATGAGGTTGAGATAATAAATGACAGCCAATTAATTGCAGAAAGTAACCTTACTCTTGGAAGGGGATTTAATTATTTAGGAGCAAATGCAGAAGCACTGGATTATTTATCTAAAGCTCTAA
>CAZDXY010000021.1:0-38115 GCA_964509385.1 uncultured Rikenellaceae bacterium | reverse complement strand
ACCCTTGGCAAAATCGGCCAATCGGTTACGAATTTTACTTCTACCCAAATTTTGGTCGAACTCTAAATAGCTCACATGGCTATTCACAGCAATGGTTGCATTCCGTTTCTTATAGTATGAAATTGAAAAATCATCGAAAACAAGAATTTCGATATCGATATTGCTATCCTTAGCCTGACTGATCAACTCCTCAGTAAGCTCTGTTATATCAAAATTATAAACGGGTAGACAAATAGATATCATAGCTATTCAGGTAATTGATCTTTTACTTCCTCCTCAAGCGATTCGAGCATCGACTCAGGCAACGATTTTTTGGCTTTTGCTCCTAACTCTTTGATTTTTTGAACTTGTGAAACTAAATTTCCACTACCCGTTGAAAGCTGCTTAAGGGCCGATTCATAGCTCTCCTTGCTGCGGTCGAGGTTTACACCAATCGATGTGAGGCTCTCAACAAAGCTCACAAACTTATCGAAGAGCTTCCCTCCCCTCTCGGCAATTTCTAAGGCATGTCTATTCTGATGCTCTCGCTGCCATAAATCGAAAATCATTTTAAGTGCTGCTATAAGATTGGTTGGGCTGATAAGCAATACCCTCCGGTTATAGGCGTAGCTCCAAAGTTCCAAATCTGTCTGCATAGCAAGCATAAAAGCAGGCTCAATGGGAACAAACATCATTACAAAGTCAAGTGATCCCAATAAATCCTGGTAACTCTTTCCGCTTAGAGTATCAACATGAACTTTGATGGAACGCATATGCTCCGCTAGTGCTTTGGCCTGATCCTCGGGTGATTCTGCTGAACAGTACCTCTCGTAAGCTACAAGCGACACCTTGGAGTCGATCACCACCTTTCTATCATCTGGGTATGAGATGATTACATCAGGCTGCAACCGTTTTCCCTCATCTCCCTTCAGCGATTCCTGAACGAAGTACTCACGCCCCTTAACCAGCCCAGACTTTTCGAGGATACTCTCCAAAATCATTTCACCCCAGTTGCCTTGCTGCTTAACTTGCCCCTTAAGTGCATTGGTGAGATTATTGGCCTCCTCGCTAATCTTCTGATTTAATAAGACCAGCTTTTCAACCTCCTTGCCCAATGAAAAACGCTCCTTGCTCTCCCTGTCGTAAACCTCTTCCACCTTTTTCTGAAAAAGGTTTATATTCTCACCCAAGGGTTTAAGTAGGCTCTCAATATTTTTCTGGTTAAGTTCAGTAAACCGTTTGCTTTTATCCTCGAGGATGGAATCGGCAAGTATTTTGAATTCAGCTGCAAACTTCTTACCTATATCTTCTATCTCTGCCTTCTGCTTTTCAAGCATCTCTTTTTGATACTTGTTCTCCTTATCAAGCTCAACTGATCGTTCTTTAACTGAGGATAAATCCTGCAAAAGATTCTTTCGCTCTGTCTTTAAAGTTTCCTCCTCATTTATCAATGAGGCTATTTGTTCCTGCTGGCTTTGCACTTTTATTTGGAGACCTGAGTGACTTCTGCTAAGTTCTTGAAAAGCCTCAACCTTCTTGTTAAGCTCATCAACTAACCTTGTCTGCTCCTGTTTAAAGACATCAGATTGCTTGCGCATCTCCTCAATAAGTGTATTGGCAGACGATAAACGCATGGCATGCTCTTCCTTCAATCTGGATACCTGATCTAACTCCTCTTCACGACGACGTAAATCCTCAAGCAGTCTTTCTAATCTATCGTTGGAAATTCGAAGATTCCCTTCAAGTTCATTGATCTTTTGCTGCTGGCCTCCATCTGGCTGTTGCAAAGTGCCCCCCTTATTGTAAACAAATCGGATAACGAGGGCTGCAACGATGGCTCCAAGCACGATACCAATAAGAATATATAGTACAATATCAGACATAAACATTTTTTAAGCCTCTAAAGTTACTACAAACACTATAATTTCAATCACAAATCCATATTTTTCATCTTGAAAATTTTTGAAAGTAAAAAACCTCTTCTCTAAAAAAATGCTATTTGTAATTAATTTAGAATGGCAGCCCCAGTCCCACATTTTACAGAGATTCTATCCCATTTCTTATTTAGAATGATCACAGAAATAGGGTCTAAATCCAATATGCTCAGTACGTTTTGTTTAAAAGTATTGTATATTTGCATAAACATTTAATTAGTCTAAATAAAAACTTAAACCATACAAATCATGTCAACATCAGAATTCAACACCGCACTCATAGAGTTGGAGCCAAATCTAGAGAGATTTGCCTATAGCCTAACGGCTAATCCTGAGGATGCCCGTGATTTACTGCAAGAAACATTTTTAAAGGCACTTACCTATAAGGATAAGTTTGAGGATAATACCAACATAAAGGCATGGACCTTTACCATAATGAAGAACACCTTTATAAATAATTACCGCAAAGCGGTAAAACAAAGAACCACATTCGACTCGAGCGACAATCAATTCCTTATTAATGGTCGTGCATACAATGAAGGGCCAGATTCAACCTATTCGCATAGTGAGATAAATCGAAAAATTGAAGAATTAGACGATGACTTCAAAATTCCATTTCAAATGCATACTTCAGGATATAAGTATAAAGAGATAGCCGATAAGCTTAACCTGAAAATTGGTACCGTAAAAAGCCGTATTTTCTTTTCACGACAGAAACTAATGAACGCATTGCCAGAATATCAATAGTTGATTAATAATAACTCCAATTCATATTGTAAAGGGAACTGTTGAAAACATGTTCCCTTATTTTTTTGAAATTCGTTAATTCAATGCATTGCTATGCTAATTCAAAATAGTTTTCTAAAGTTGAAAAAACTATTAGTTTTGTGCTCTTTGATTGACAAATAATTTAATTAATAATATATGGAACAAAAAGTTGAGAAAAGAGGAATAGCATCCTTCCCGAAAAACTTCTGGACGGTAATTGTAATGGAGTTTTTTGAGCGTGGTTCGTACTATGGGGTAATGTCAATCCTTTCGGTTTACCTAGTATTGGATATTAATCAAGGAGGATTAGGCTTCTCGAAGGAGAGTGTAGGAGTAATAAAAAGTGTTATTACACCATTACTCTATTTACTCCCAATACTAAGCGGAGCACTTGCCGATCAGTTTGGATACAAGAAAACACTCGTGTTTTCATTCATTGTGATGTCGTTAGGTTACCTGTTCACAAGTTTTAGCACTGGTTACTACGTTGTTTTTGCCAGCTTGCTGTTAATGGTGACCGGAGCAGGTTTCTTTAAACCCATCATATCGGGGAGTATTGCCCGATGCACAGATGAGAGCAACTCAACATTAGGGTTTGGAATATTCTATTGGACAATAAACCTTGGGGCGTTCCTATTTCCACTCTTTTTGGTTCCTTTCATGAAGGGTCTCGGCTGGAACTATATCTTTATCATGTCAGCGGTTGGCACTGGCTGGCTTCTAATTCTTGCCCTTTTTATTTATAAAGAACCTGCACGACCTGCAATTCAAAAGAAACTTGGCGAAGTTCTTAAGGGTGCTGTTTTGGTGCTCAAAGACTATAGATTCGTTGTTATGATTGCCATTTATTCTTGTTTTTGGATACTCTACTTCCAAATGTTCGATACAGTGCTTTGGTATCTTACAGAATACATGGATATGACACCGGTAAATAATGTTGTAAACTCTTTCCTTGGCCTATTTGCCGAAAACCCTAACTGGAGATTCGATGCTGAACACGTTACCGTTATTAATGCTGGAACAATAATACTTCTCCAACTACTAGTATCGTACATTGTAAAGAGCACCAAAGCACTGCCAACAATGATTACAGGTATTGCCATGGGAACAATCGGCATGGGTATATTGGCAATATCAACCCACGCATGGATTTTTATGGCAGGTATTATCATTTTCTCCATCGGAGAAATGACTGCTCATCCAAAATTCATTTCATATGTTGGACTTATTGCACCACCCGATAAAAAGGCTTTGTATTTGGGTTACTCTTTTTTGTATGGTGTAATTGGCAGTGGAATTGGTGGCGTGTTAGGAGCATTTACCTACGTAAAATTTGTTAATGAAATGGGACGACCTGGTTTACTTTGGTTAATGTTCAGCGGAATTGGAGTACTAACCATTGTAGGGTTATTACTATACAACAGGTACCTTGCACCAAGAAAACAAGTTAGACAATAAAAATGATACAGCGGGGCAAATAAATGCCCCGTTTTTTTATTTCAATAGCACTAAATGTCAAATTAATACGTTTTTATATATCAAATTTGTTTTTGTGAAAATTCACCTTTTTTACCACCTTTGCTATATCAAACAATAAACAGCGAATTGTATGCCCATTATAAGATCAATCTCAGGAATAAGAGGAACCATAGGTGGAAATTCCAACGACGGACTGAATCCTCTCAATATATCACTTTACACAAGCGCATTTGCACAATGGGTAAAACAGCGTTATCCAAAAACAAAATGTAAAGTAGCAGTTGGGCGTGATGCGCGAATTTCGGGTGAAATGGTGAACCAAATCGTTGTAGGAACACTTTTAGGGTGTGGCATTGATGTTATTGATTTGGGTTTGGCTACTACACCAACTGTTGAGATGGCCGTTGTTGAAGAGAATGCTCAGGGAGGTATTATTATTACTGCCAGTCATAATCCAAGAAATTGGAATGCTCTAAAATTGCTCAACGAAAAGGGAGAATTCCTTTCCGATTTGGATGGAAAAACCATATTAAACCTTGCTGAAGGCGATGAGATCATTTTCTCTCAAGTTGATGATTTGGGAACAGTTATTAGCAATTACGATTTCACCGATAGGCATATAGAAAAAATCCTTCAGCTTAAATTAGTTGACAAGGAAGCGATAACTAAGGCAAATTTTAGGATTGCCATAGATTGTGTGAACTCTGTTGGAGGCATTGCCATTCCTCGATTGCTAAAAGCATTGGGTGTGAATGATATTATTGAGCTGTATACCGATCCGACCGGAGAATTTCCGCATAATCCCGAGCCATTGCCTGAGCATCTTGCTGAGATATCATCAACAGTAGTTAATCATAAAGCCGATGTTGGCTTTGTGGTAGATCCAGATGTTGACAGACTTGCCATTGTAAACGAGGATGGAACCATGTTTGGCGAAGAATACACGCTGGTTGCCGTTGCCGATTATATACTTTCGTACAACCCCGGGAATACCGTTTCAAACCTATCAAGCACTGCTGCGCTTCGCGATATTACGCATAAACATGGGGGAAAATTTTTTGCCTCTGCAGTGGGTGAGGTTAACGTGGTTGCCATGATGAAAGAATACGATGCAGTAATTGGTGGTGAAGGGAATGGTGGAGTAATCTACCCGGATTCACACTATGGAAGGGATGCGTTAGTGGGCATTGCCCTTTTTCTTTCACATCTCGCCAAAAGCAAATTGAATTGCTCCGACCTAAGAAAAACCTACACCAACTATTACATATCGAAAAACAAAATTGAATTTAGCCCCACAATTAATGCTGATGAAATCCTTGGAAAGCTGAAAGAGCACTTCTCCAGTAAGAATATCAACACAATTGATGGGCTTAGGGTTGACTTTGAGGAAGGATGGATACACATGCGTAAGTCCAATACCGAGCCTATAATAAGAATCTATGCTGAAAGCAAAACTGAAGAAATGGCCAATAAAATGGCTTTAAGTATTGTGGAATTGATCAAAAATTGGATGTAACCTCTAATTCGACTCAAATCAAAGCTAAACTATTCTAAAAAATTAAACGAATTGGGCATTATACAGTCATAGTAAAACTTAAACAACAATAATCTCTAATCAGTAATATGAAGAAAAAAATCATTATCACCATTTCAGTAATGGCAGCTATTCTATTGCTTGTACTGATTTTTGGAACATCAAGTCAGCAAAGTGTAGCACCCCAAAAAGTGAATGTATCTCGGGGGCCTTTTGAAGTATTGGTTACAATAACCGGCGAACTTCAGGCAAAAAACAAAGAAGATATCATAGCACCTCCTGAACTTAGGCAAAGTCGGAGTTTTCGATTTTCCGATATCAAAATACAGGATCTTGTTCCTGAGGGAACAGTTGTTGACTCGGGCGATTATGTTGCGACTTTGGACCGTAGCGCCTTAAGCAATAGGCTCAAAGAGATTGAGGATGATTTGGAGAAGAGTCAGCAGCAGTACCTGAAAACTGAACTTGACACAACCCTTCAACTGAGAAACTTACGAGATGAGCTGATTAATCTCAACTTTGAGCTGGAGGAGAAAAAAATTGTTGTTGAACAATCGAAATTTGAACCCCCTGCTACTCAACGTCAGGCACAAATAAATTTGGAGAAAGCTGAGCGAAACTTACAGCAAGCGCAGCACAATTATAAGCTGAAAAGGGAGCAAGCCATAGCTTCGATGCGAGAAGTTGCCATCAACCTTTCACGTCAGGAACGCGAAAGGCAGGATATGCTTGATGTTCTAAGCAAATTTGTAATAAGAGCTCCTAAGCCAGGAATGGTAATTTATCATCGTGAATGGAGCGGTCAGAAACGTAAGGTAGGATCAAGTGTCAGCCCTTGGGATCTTACTGTTGCCATACTTCCCGACCTTTCAGTGATGATATCAAAAACATACGTTAACGAGATAGATGTAAGCAAGCTGAAGGTTGGACAAGAGGTAAGGATTGGGGTAGATGCGTTTCCCGAGAAAAAGTACACAGGAGTTGTGACGGAAGTGGCTAATATCGGCGAGCAACTGCCCAATACCGATGCAAAAGTGTTTGAGGTTACCATTAGAGTTAACGAATACGATCCTATCCTTCGTCCTTCAATGACAACAAGCAACCAAATTCTCACACAAAAATTTGACAATGCACTTTACCTGCCACTTGAGGCCATCCATGCCGATGATAGTCTGAGTTTTGTATATAGCACTCGGGGCCGAAAGCAGATTGTTATCACTGGAGCCCAGAACGAAAATTTTATTATTGTTGAAAAGGGGATAGACGAAGGAGATGAGGTTTACCTTAGCGTCCCCGAAGGGTATGAAAAATTCACGTTGACGGGACAGGAGTTGATTTCTGAGATCAAGGAGAGGGCTGCTGAGAAAAAGCGCGCGGAGGAGGAGGCTAAAAAGCCAAAAGAGAAGCCTGCAGATGGGAAACCTGAAATGACTAGAAGAAGAGCAAACTAATGGCTCAAAAAAAAGCGAAAAGACTATCACATAATCAAGATGTATAAAAGGTATATTCACGATATCAACATAGCGGTTGAGTCTATTTTGGCCAACAAGCTTAAGTCAATGCTAACAGCACTGGGGATCATCTTTGGCGTTGCGGCAGTGATCAGCATGCTTGCCATTGGCAATGGAGCTCAAAAAGAAATTCTCGACCAGATTAAAATGGTAGGGGTAAACAACATTGTTATCAATCCAATTTTTGAGGAAAGCGATGAAAGTAGCGAGAGCGAGAACGGGGATAGGCAAAATAGAAAGTTCTCACCCGGCCTAACCCTCCTTGATGTTGAAGCCATTCAAAGCATTATTCCATCCGTTCAAAGGATCAGCCCTGAGGTGAGCTTAAACTCATTTGTTCAGTTTCGGGCCAATAGGATGCCTGCAAAAATCATGGGGGTTTCCACCGATTACTTCGAGCTATTCAATCTACCTCTGGAAAATGGTACTTTTTTCACAGATTTCCAGGTAGAGCATGGCATTCCGGTATGTATTATAGGTGCAAACATTAAGAATAAATTCTTTAGCACCGTTAATCCCATTGGGCAATACATTAAGTTTGGAAATGTTTGGCTGCAGGTTATTGGTGTGCTACAAAAAACTGATATTGCCATCACAGGATTTGAAAGTGCCGGGGTGAACGTTTACAACGATAATGTTTACATCCCCATTAAGACAATGCTAATGCGCTATCAAAACCGAGCTCTGGTTAGCGCTCGTAAGTTACAAACAGGAACAATGCGATTTGGAGGAGGGTTTATGGTTTTTGGAGGTTCACCCCAAACTCAATCGCAGCAGAACTATCACCAGTTGGATAGGATAATTGTTCAGGTTAAGGAAACTGAAGACATCAACAGCACCACCGATGTACTAAGCCGCATGCTGCTTCGGCGCCATGCCGATGTGAAAGATTTTGAAATAGTGGTACCTGAACTATTGCTTAAGCAACAACAGAGGACAAAGGATATCTTCAACATTGTGCTGGGAGCAATTGCCAGCATATCACTGGTTGTAGGGGGAATTGGCATTATGAACATTATGTTTGCATCGGTTATGGAACGCATCAAGGAGATTGGAACCCGGTTGGCCATTGGGGCAAAGAAAGCCGATATTGTTGCTCAATTTCTTGCAGAAGCTGTCCTTATTAGCGTAACCGGTGGTTTTATTGGAGTAGTACTGGGGATAATTCTCTCCTTTGTGATAACTCGCTTCTCGGGCATACTAACCATTGTTTCACCTTTCTCGGTACTTGTTGCCTTTGGCGTTTCAGCGGCTGTTGGGGTGATCTTTGGCCTATCGCCAGCCAAGCGTGCAGCAGAGAAGGATCCCATTGAATCATTACGACACGAATAGGATATTTTAAACTTTATACACATTCTTTACAACACTTAAACATCATGAACCTTAGGATATCAACATTATTTTGCTTTCTAACAATCACCTTATCCCAAGCATTCGGTCAGATTCCCATGAATACGCTAACATTGAACGAAGTGTTAGATTTAGCTCGCGAAACCTCACCGCAAGCTGTGCTTGCCAAGCATCAATTCCGTGCAGCTTACTGGGAACACCGAACCTATGAGGCAGAGTTCCTTCCCAGCTTAACCCTTAACGGGACTTTCCCTGATTTTAACAGGAGCTTGGTAAGGTATCAAAAGGAAGATGGTACGTATGTATACATAGAGGAAAACTCGAACACAACTACCCTGGGGCTCTCGCTTAACCAGAACATTGGGTTAACAGGGGGTAGAATATTTGCCCGATCAAACCTTGAACGAACCGATTTGTTTGGCAACAACGAGGGAACAGATTACATGTCGGTACCCGTACAAATTGGTTTTAACCAGCCAATCTTTGGCTTTAACCAGCTAAAATGGAAGAAAAAGGTGGAACCCTTAAAGTACCTTGAAGCGAAACAGACATTCCTCGAATCCATGGAAAATATATCTTCTGAGGCTATTCGACTTTTTTTCGACTTAATTCTGGCGCAGCAAAATGTTAGAACCGCTCAACTAAATTTTGCCAATACCGACACTCTTTACCAGATCGCCAAAGGGCGATACAACATTGGTACTATTGCTGAGAATGAGTTACTACAGATGGAACTTAGCTACCTGAATGCTGGCAGCTCTGTAAATGAGGCCGATATCGATTTGCAGCTTAAGAAGTTCAGGCTAAAATCCTTTCTTGGTCTTAATGATCAATATGACTTAGAGCTAATTGTTCCCATTGATTTCCCGCGAGCAACGCTTGAATACAATGAAGTTCTAAATTTGGCTCAATCTAACAACCCCAGAATGGTTCAATTCCAAAGGAACCTAATTGAAGCCGATCGAAATGTTGCGCAAGCCAAAGCGGATAGGGGTTTTAACGCTAACCTGTATGCAACTTTTGGGCTTACCCAAAGAGCCGATGAGCTGTTAAATGTGTACCGCGATCCAATGGATCAACAAGGGGTTAGGGTTGGAGTTACTATTCCCATTCTCGACTGGGGACTTGGAAAAGGTAAAGTAAAAATGGCAGAATCGAGCCGTGAAGTGGTTCGCACCAATATACAGCAATCCATTGTAGACTTTGAACAGGATGTTTTCTTAAAGGTTATGCAGTTCAACCTACAAGATGACCAGCTAATGCTTGCCGCTAAAGCTGACACAATTGCTCAAAGCCGATATAATGTTACCAAAGAACGATTTCTGATCGGGAGAATTGATGTGCTTGAACTAAACATAGCTCAAACCGAGAGGGATAATGCGCGCGATCGTTACATTGCTGCCATGCGCAACTACTGGCAATTCTATTACAATATGCGTAAGTTAACCCTATACGACTTCATTAACGATAAGCCCATTAGTGTTGATTTTGAGTCACTTATTAAGTAATTGGTTGTGGGTTCAGTGTTCATTGTTTAGGGTTTAGGGTTTAGGGTTTAGGGTTTAGGGTTTAGGATTTAGGGTTTATAGTTTTTTTCATTGTACAAAGTCCTTTTCTTTTCACTTTTGTCTGTTGTTCTCCTCTCCCACCAATCAACTTGCCTGCACCTAATTAAAGACCGTTTAAGCAGGTCACTCAATCATTCAATCCCCCGAGGCTCCGTGGCAATCATTTTCATTTTCCAAAACAAGCGTCTTCTATCTTCGGACTTCTCCCTTAAAATTTAACCTTAACCTTTAACCTTTATCCTTTAACCTTTAGCTTTTATCCTTGATTCCTGTTTCTAAACATTACCTTTAACTTGCTTTTTTCAAAGGAGTTTTCCAGCTTTGAGAAGTTTTTGTTAACTTGTAACTGTCAAATAATAATAAAACTATGAAAGATTCTCAAATTCTAATGAATCCAAACAAGCTGGTTCAGTTTCTTAAAAAACCAACCTCAGAGTTTACAAAAAATGACATCATTAAATTTTGCAAAGAATATAAAATAGAAGTGGTTAACTTTCGCTATGTTGCTGAAGATGGAAAGCTGAAAACATTAAACTTTGTTATTTCCTCAATGGATCATTTAGACACCATACTATCGCAAGGCGAACGGGTAGATGGTAGCAGTTTATTCTCATTCATTGAGGCAGGAAGTAGTGATTTATACGTTGTTCCACGCTATCGCACTGCTTTTGTTAATCCATTTGCCGAAGTACCCACCATCGATATACTTTGCTCGTTCTATAACAACGAGGGGAAACCCCTTGAAAGTGATCCGGGTTATGTACTTCGTAAAGCCAACGAAGAATTTACTCGTCAAACGGGTTATACATTTAAGGCATTGGGCGAACTGGAATACTATGTTACCTGTGAAAAGGAGGATTTTTACCAGGGAGTTGATCAGAAAGGATACCATTCCAGCGCCCCATACGCAAAATTTGAAGACATTCGAACCGAAGCCCTACGGCTTATTGTTAAAGCAGGAGGTCATGTAAAGTATGGTCATGCTGAGGTTGGATGCTTCTCCGATGAAGAAAACTACTACGAGCAGCATGAAATTGAATTTCTCCCCACTAATGTTGAGGAAGCTGCAGAGCAGATGATTATCGCCAAATGGATTCTCCGAATGCTGGGCTACCAGTATGGTGTGAATATTAGCTATGCTCCCAAAATCACTGTTGGTAAAGCTGGTAGTGGAATGCACTTCCACATGATGGTGGAAAAGGATGGAGTAAACCTCACCGCTGAAAGTGGTAAACTAAGCGATCTGGCAAAAAAGATGATCGCTGGTATTCTATCATCAGCCGATGCTCTCACCGCTTTTGGCAATACGATCCCTACCTCCTACCTCAGGTTAGTCCCTCATCAGGAAGCCCCTACCAATATCTGCTGGGGCGACCGTAACCGGTCGGTGGTAATCCGAGTACCCCTAGGGTGGACTGGTGCATCAAACATGATTCAGGATGCCAATCCAAATTTTCATGAACCAGAGCAAAAAGCACAATCGAAGCAAACTTTCGAGTTCAGGGTTCCCGATGGATCTGCCGACATTTACCTTACCATTGCCGGTTTAATTATTACCGCTCTTAAAGGTATAAATATGCCCAATTCATTAGAACTAGCAGAAAAACTTTACGTCGATGTAAATATCTTCAAGCCTGAGCATAAAGAAAAACTTGCTCAACTTAAGCAACTTCCTCTTTCGTGCTGGGAATCGGCTGATGCTTTAGGGGCAAAAAGAGAAATTTTTGAGGAAAATCATATCTTCCCAAAAGGACTAATCGACAGCCGAATTGCCAAGTTGAAGGCATATAATGATAAGGGATTAAGTGAGAAACTTTATGGAAACAATGAAGATATAAAAAAACTTGTGGACAAATTTCTACACATTGCATAAATAGATTTAAAATATTCTTCATAAAAGGGAGCCAAATAATCAAAAGAAAAAGCTCTCTTTTTTTTATTTTATTATGTGAAAAACTAGTTTTTATCGTTTGCTTTAAATGAAATTGCTTATTGCCATTTCGTTTTAAAAAAGTGCTAAATAATTCAATTCGCTTTTTTTGTACTTTTGTTGTCCTATGAGAGGCAGATACATCGGTTTTTACTTGAGCATTTTTCTTTTAGGAGCGTCTGAGTTGGGATTCTCTAAGGCAAAGGTTTTAACCTTTCCCAATTTATATTTGTACACTGACTCTATTGAATATACTGATACATTGAGCATTACTCCCTTTTTAGACCTTGGTAACGATTCCATCCCCAGTGATACAATTCCATTCCCGACCCAGATTATAGAACCAGAAAGTACAAGAGGTTCTAGAATCAATAAGGCAATAAGCAACCGTAATGTAAGGGAACATTTACTCGTTCAACCCGACATTAAAATTGTTTCCTGGAAATTTAACTCCACATATTTATCCCTAGAGCGAACCCCTGTTGATACCATTCTTTGGATGAATCAACTTTTTTACCCGCAGCAGGATAAATATGAAACTTACACCTTTCTTGGCAACCTCGGAAGCCCCAGTCAATTTGATCATTTCTTTTCACGAGAGTATGGGTTACCCTTCCTTTTCTCCAGAAACTCCTACCACTTTGGCACTCAAAACATAAATCACCGTCATTTCAATGTGAGGCACCCTTTTACAATTTTAACATATTCAACCGCAGGTAGCCGAAGGCAGGCAGAAGAAGTATTGCGTGTATTACATACTCAAAATGTTAATCCTCACTTGAATTTTGGTGTTGAGTACAATTTTTTTGGCACAAGAGGGGAATACAGGCATCAAGAAACCAGAAATAATTCCGTTTCACTATATAGCAGCTATTACAAGGGTAACGTTTCTGTTCAAGCTTCTTTCACGAATAATGTTTTTAAAAATCAGGAGAATGGCGGGTTGAAGAATGATTATTTCATCCAGGACACCCTGATGGAATCACAATTGGTACCTTTCTGGTTACAGAATGCTCAAAGCATCACCCGCGAACGTAGCTTTTCTGTAGTTGCAGGCTATACTTTTTTAAACATAAGACAATTCTCCCTTGATACCTTATCGGAAAGTCAAGAGATGTATATCCCCTTGATATCAACAAAATTGATTGTTAACAGTAGTCGTTTCAGCAGAATATATAACGATAACTCACCAAACGATGAGTATTACACCTCCTTTTACATAAATCCAAATAAAACCAGCGATTCTGTTTCTCTATCCACATTTGAAACCATTGCAATGCTCGAAATTGCTCAGTTTGCCCGGATACCTGGCATGCCTGGGATTAGAGGTTGGATTGGTTACGAAGAGGCAAACTACTACTTTTTTCAACCGGGAGATTTTTTATACACAAGAGAAAAAGATAAGTATAATAATAGCCACATTGGCATAGGTGCATATAGCCAAAGTCCATACCTTTCCTATCAGGGTGCTATGCGAATATTTGCAAACGGATACAGGGCTGGTGATAAGCAGCTAACTGGGCAAATAAAGATTTCCCTTTGGAAAGATACATCGATGCCTCAACTTAAAGGAAATATTCTGATTGATGAAAGAACACCTGACATTTTCATCAATAGCTACTTCTCAAACCATCACAAGTGGGAAACCAACTTCAATAAGGAAAAGCGATTTCTTCTCTCAGGAGCACTCTCTGCAGAAAGGTGGGAAGCCGAGATTGGTTATAACTTAATGCATATTAGCGATTTCATCTACTTCGATCAAATGGCAAGTCCATCTCAGGCAGATAATGTTACCATAACTTCAGCTTATCTTCAGAAGAACATTCGACTGGGCGGTTTAAACTTCTTTAACCGGCTTGTATGGCAGGCCAACACCAATACCAATGTGTTGAGCGTACCCCAACTAATGCTTTTTAGTGCACTCTTTTACGAAAGGGAGCTGGTAAAGAATGCCCTCACGGCTCAACTAGGAGCAAATGTACACTTTCGAAGTCAGTTTTATGCCGATGCATACAGCCCAGCTCTTGGACAGTTCTACAACCAGCGCGAAAAATTAATTGGAAACTATCCCGCTGTGGACATCTTTGCAAACTTAAAATGGAAAAGGGTGCTGATCTACCTAAAATACGAACATGCCAATCAGGGATTTCCTAATAGTCAATACTTTTCAGCCCTCCATTATCCAATGAATCCTCGGATATTCAAATATGGAGTTTCGTGGACGTTTTACGACTAGTTATCAAAAAAAAGTTTGCATTAAACAAAATAGCATTACTTTTGTTGCTTGTTTTAAAAATACAATTCATATGAAGTATTTGAAAACCAGTAATGTAAAGTGGATTTTAATTTCTAGTTTAGTAATAATAATCCTTTTTGGCTGTCATCAGCAATACCAATCAAACCGCTTAAAAGGATCCGATGGCAAGAGAGATCTTGGCCATATCGTCGAAGATGGCGTTTTGGTGGCGGTAACAGATTTTAATTCTACAAACTACTTCATCTATAAGGGCGAGCCCATGGGCTACCAATTTGATATGCTACAAGCCTTTGCATCTCATCTTGGCGTAAAACTTGAAATCATTGCTGAAAATAACCTAGATGAAGCTTTTTCGATGCTAGAAAAAGGCGAGGTAGATATATTTGCCAATAGCCTAACCATTACTGTTGCCCGGAGCAAGAAGTACAATTTTACCATACCTCATGGCAAAACTCGTCAAGTTCTGGTTCAGCAAAAACAACTTGCTGGCAATGATGCCAATGAGTTAATACGTAATCCCATTGAACTGGCCAATAAAGTAGTTTACGTACAAAAGAGTTCTGCTTCGGCCCATAGGTTAAGAAACCTTTCCGACGAAATTGGCACCAACATCGTAATCGTAGAAATGCCCAATTACGAAGCAGACGAGCTCATAGAACTTGTAGCCAATGGAGAGATAGACTATACCGTATGCGATGAGGATATTGCCAGAGTAAATTCATTTTACTACGATAATATCGATATCGAAACCCCGGTTAGTTTTGAGCAAAACCTAGCTTGGGCCGTTGGAATAGAATCGACAGAATTACTGAATAAGCTTAACGAATGGCTTGAGAACTTCTCAAAAACAGCAGAGTACAGGATAATCAGGGGTAAGTACTTCGACAACCCATTTTGGGCCAAGAGAATTATTAATGAGAACAACCTAATTAAAACCGGTCAAATCTCACCCTTTGATGAAAGGTTTAAGCATGTAAGCAGCAACATCGATTGGGACTGGAGGCTTTTCGCATCTATGGTTTACCAGGAAAGTCGATTTAAGCATAACGTTCAATCTCGAAGAGGAGCATACGGCTTAATGCAATTCATGCCATCAACCGCTGATTTTTTTGGAATTAAACATAAAACTGATCCTCAAACTCAGATTGAGGCAGGTGCAAGATATTTAAAATGGCTCGAAAGGCGATTTGAAGACAGTGTAACTGACCCACAAGAAAGAATTAAATTTATTCTAGCCTCATATAATGCAGGTCTCGGTCATGTTATCGATGCACGCAATTTGGCTCGCAAGCATGGTAAAGACCCAAATGTTTGGGAGAATAATGTCGATTTCTTTATTCTGAATAAATCTAACCCTGACTATTATTGTGATTCTATAGTTAAGTATGGGTACTTTAAGGGTGTTGAAACCTACAACTACGTCAATCAAATTATGGATCGGTATAAACATTACCAGAACATAATCCGCCACTAAAAAGCATCAATACAACTCTGTAAATTCGGAGATTATCATTGCCGTTGCACCCCAAACATGCTCACCACCAATAGAATAGTATGGTGCTGAGATTGGAAAGCCCAATACTCTTAAAGTTTTTACTGAGCTATTCTGGGGGTTTTTAAAATCACTCAGCTTTGCCAGAATGGGGTACTCCACTTCCTGTAAATTTGGATGTAATGTCGGAGGATTTAACATCACACCAACTACTGGCAAAACCTGCATGTTTGTTACTGGAATAAAAAGTGGAGTAAGACATCCTATTACCTCTAAATCAGAAGGGGCAATCCCTACCTCCTCTTGTGCTTCGCGCAAGGCAGTTTGAACCAGCGACTCATCTGTTTCATCGTACTTTCCACCGGGAAAACTTACCTGACCGCTATGTGGACCATTGTAGGTAGATCTTTTAATCAATATGGTTGCTGCTTCGAATTGTTCTGGATAGATACAAATGAGCACGGCACTTTGACGTGTTGCCGAATTGGGGTGTTTGCGAAAAGGAAAGCCTACCCTAAAGGATGGGGCCATACGGTTTTGTACCTCAGAACCGGGAAGATCCTTTAGTAACCTTTCTCTAACTATGCTTATAGTATTTTCAAAATTGTCCATTCCTGCCACATTAATTCATAAGCTGAAGGACTAGAATCGATCACACCCTTACATGAAAATCACTTCCTAAACTGCCTGATAAACTTTTCGACTTCAGGAACCCCGCCCTGATATATTAGGTATCCATTGTAAGGCTCTTTAGCTGTTATTTCACCATTAATTGGTGTAAGCATCAACTTACGAACTTGCTCAGGGTCATCGGTTTGTCCCAATGCCCAACCCAACTTAATGTATGCCGTTTCGGGCAGCATATTTTCGGCTGGGATCACTCCCTTAGCCATCATATCCCTACCAGTATCATATACAAACATGTGCACAAATCCCCATAAAGTTTGAACTGTCATATAAACATGCACCCCCTTTTTCTTAGCCCTCTCCAGAGCAGGGTAAAGCGGTTTGTTAACATGTCCCAGTCCTGTTCCGGCAATAATAATCCCTTTATATCCCCTGTCCACAAGCATATCAATGATATCGGGTTGCATATTGGGGTAATAGTAAACTATGGTTACCTTCTCCTCGAAGTAGGGGAAAACATTCACCTTCCTATCCTTTCGCCTGTGGTTATAATCCTCCTTTAGCGGTACAACACCATCTTTTCTGCTAACGGTTGCCAAAGGGATATCGCCTATTGTCCGGAATGTACTTCGATATGAGGAATGCATCTTGCGAACCCTTGTCCCACGATGTAGGAATCCGTATTCATCGGATGTTGGTCCGAACATGCAAACCATTACCTCTGCAATATCTGAATGCCCTGCTGTGTAGCTGGCGTGCATAAGATTAAGTGCTGCATCACTACTTGGACGATCAGAACTTCGTTGCGAACCAACCAGTACAATGGGTACCGGAGAATTTTGCACCATAAAAGTAAGGGCTGCCGCAGTGTGACTCAGGGTGTCAGTTCCATGCCCTATTATGATCCCATCAATACCATTTTCAATTTCCTTTCCAATGGCAATAGCCAAAGCCTTATATTGCTCAGGGCCCATATTCTCGCTAAAAACTGCGAATAGCTTTTCGGTGGTAAGGTTACAAATATCAGCCAGTTCAGGTACAGCTCCATACAACTCACCGGGGGAAAAGGCAGGTATTACCGCACCAGTTCGGTAATCTAAACGCGAAGCAATTGTGCCACCAGTTCCAAATAGCTTTACCTTTGGTAAATTTGGAGTAAAGGGAAATTCCTTTTCCGGTATCTTATAAGTTGCCTTATAGTATCCGGTTTCCTTCATGGCCGTTATGGTGAAAATATCAATCCCAATATTGTAACCGGTATCAATTTTAAGCACGATATGCTTATCGTCGTCGTTTTCAGCACGAGGCAGAATAGTGCCTTTAAACTCACCACGAGTAGTATTGATGATCACCTTACCCCAAACCCTAACGTTATACTTTTTGAGAACATCGAGGGCACGACCTTTATATCCCTGAAAAAAATCTTCCATGCTTTTACTATTATTGAACTTGCTGTTTTTTTAATAATTTAATTAACCCTAGGCTATTCGCTTTTCAATCTCTTTTCGGAGTTCTCCAAGGTTGATATTGCCTAGAGCTTGCTTATGCAATTGACCCATTACCCATGATACAGTAGTGCGCGTTGTATCGTTTTTTGATATCTTGATTTCCCTAAATTTTTCATTCAAGTACTCAATGGGGGCCATGAGTTCTTCTTTGCTCTTTCGCTTAAAGCCAAGACTTGTAAGAACTGAGCCAAAATCCATATTGGGATGTTGGTAAATTACTGGTAACATAGACTTTGCCAGTGATCTTTCCAATTTTTCAGAAAGTAAAAATTTGAAAAGGTCAACAATTCGGGAATAGGAAAAGTCTTTATGTCTATCTATCTGTCCTTCAACGTTCTTAAGTGTATGTCCAAGAAATGTTCCTGCAAAACGGCTTGGTATATCCAACTCCACCAGTTCTTCAATTATTGGAACAAGATTTCTTTTTAGGATGAATGTAAAGGTATCCTCGGGTATATCCCATTCTTTTAGCTGAGCAAATCGTTCAGCGACATCTGGAGGGATTCTTTTTCTTAAGTTCTCTATGTAGTTCTCAAATAGAGGGATGGGTGGCGAATCGGTATCAGGATACATTCGATCGGCACCTGGAAGAACCCTCTCAAAAATGGTTGTCCCGTCGGGAAAGCCCTTTCGTGTTTCACGGGGAACACCCTCAAATGCCATTTGACATCGCTCCTCCACGGTTTCAATAGCCGTCGGAATATCCTCTGAAGGTGCCCATAGCAGTACAATGGCATCATTGGGTTTGCTTTGTAAAATTTCGGCCAACTTATCAGCATCAGCTTTACTTAGGGGATCGTTCAACTCCTCAGTGCTGGTCATGTTTGGTTTCTCCACACAGGCAATTACCTTTAGCCTATCGCTGATCTCATCATTAAACGATTTTCCGGGTTGGGTAAAGTGCGAGAGAATGCCTTGAAATCCTGTAAGATTAATGGCTATGTACCTATAGCCCATTGTTTCGAAATGGAGGGCATTGGTATGTTCTAAACCAATTTCTTTTGGTGCAATCTCCTTCCATGTCATTTTCCACCTCTTGGGATCTGGATAGCGCTCCAAAAGAAGTTTTCTGATATTCAGGAGGGCATACTGCCTAAAAGACTCATTGTGTGATAGTTCAGGTATCCACTTGTTATGGGCTACACCCTTAATCTCAACACGGGTACCACCCTCGCAGCTTACGTTAACGTCCTCTCTGGCTGCACCCATACCGGTACGAACCCTTCCCGAACTTCTATTCAAAAAACGAATATGTTCTGCAGCCTCCCTTAACTCATCGGGGGTCAAGCAATGTGGGTGGGTAACTGTTTCAATCAATGGCATGCCCAACCTATCGGTTTTGTAAATACGGGTATGACCAATATCCGATACTTCGCGGCAGGAATCCTCCTCAATGCTGAGCTGAAGTATTCCCACTTTCTTGTTCTTAAGCTGAATTTCACCCTCAACTCCCAAAATTGCTGTACGCTGAAATCCTGTAGGGATACTTCCATCCAAATACTGCTTACGTGTGATGTGCACCTCACCTACAATATTCAACTTTGTAAGCAGCGATATTTCAAGTGCATATTCAAGCGCTTCTCGGTTTATGGGGAATGGAGGGGTATCATCAATTTCGTAGGTACAGGTTGTGGCATTATGAATTCGATAGATAATGTCCTTTCGTGTTTTAAACTCCATTAAGGCTGTGCCATCGTACTCGCCCATTTCGCTTAGGGTAGGGCGCATATGACGGATTAACTCGGCATGATAGTTATCGTTATCGTTGTATAGCCCTGCCGGACAACGGCAAAAGAGTTTTTGTCTTGTTTTAAGCTGCTGATGAACCTCGAGTCCCGATTTAAACCCTATGCGTAAGTAGTCGGCTTTTTTTGCCTTTGATCGGCTAACGTAGCCGATGGTCTTCATGGTTTGCTGATAATTCTTTCGAGGATTAAAGGTTGTTTGAATTAATTTCTTTTTCATTTTAAGGGCTGATTTAAAAGGCGTTAAGCGGATAAAGACATCCGCTTTTTGCAAGCCCTAATATAGCGTTGTTTACCGATAATGCAAAGTGAAAGGGGGATTGTTTTTTATAAACTCTGCTCTGCAATTCAATTTTAAGAGCACAAAAACCAAGGCAATACTATATTTGAGCCTCTACACTCCAAACAAAAGCTCTTAGCCCCTGCATTTCCGATTTCTCATTAAGCCTTTTAAGCTTGTCAAGTAATGACTCAACATCCTTATCTTCAATAACTGTAAGGATTGCAGAATTCATGGCTGGCCAAGTATGGGTTCCCATATGGGGTTCACCTGTATTGGAACCCCGACCCTGAACATCGACCCATCGGGTAAACCCTCGTATTCCCTGATGATCTAATATGGTTTCAATACGCTCTGTTAAGGCTTGATTAAATGCTATAAAAACTGTTTTCATCTGCTTTTTTTTATTTTCAAAGGTACAGATGGAGCTCGCCATGATTCATAAAGCCAACCCGATGGCTTTACGCAGCTCCACAATAATAATCAAAATGTGTGTGTCAATGAAATTGTCATGGCTCGGTTCATTTTTTACTATTTTGTTTTTTTGTTCATTATGCGATGTGGAAAATTACTTCCACATCGCATAATAAAATTTGATTTTATAATGTTGCTTCAAGTTCTGCCATCCTTTTCCTTTCCCGGCGCATCCTATTGGCACCAAACATTGTATAAACTACTGGAATTAGAACAAGGGTAATAACAGTTGAAAAAGCTAACCCTCCAATTATAGATACACCCATCGGAGTCCACATCTCAGCACCCTCACCAATTCCTAGAGCAAGCGGTAACATACCCAGCATGGTGGTTAAGGTTGTCATAAGTACAGGACGAAGCCTTGACCTACCTGCAGTCAGAACTGCCTGAGAAATAGACAGACCTCTATCGCGCATAAGATTTGTAAAATCGACTAGCACAATCCCATTTTTCACAACGATACCTACAAGCATTACAGCCCCGATCATAGATATAAGGTTTAGGGTTTGACCTGTTATCCATAGGGCAATGAAAACACCTGTGAAGGCAAATGGCATGGTAAGCATAATAATGAACGGTGAACGTAAAGACTCAAACTGGGTGGCCATAACAATGTAAACCAGCACAATAACTAAAAGCAGTAATGTTAACAGGTCAGCAAAAGACTCCTGTTGCTGCTCTGCATCGCCACCTATATCAATTCCAACACCCGATGGAATATCCATTTTATCGATTTCAGCCCAAATATTGTTAACAACAGTGGTAATTGAAGCTCTGTAAAGAGCCGATGTAACTTTAACAATCCTCTGACGATTCTGACGTTCAATAAATGGTGGCGCAGCATATTCTACCACTGTAGCAATATCCTTGACCCTTAAAGCCCTTCCCTGGTTGTTATAGATCAATATATTCTCAATAGACTCAATTGATTCGCGAAAGGGTTCAGCATAGCGAACCACAATATCGTACTCATCCCCATCCTCTCTGTATTGAGTTGCAACCAAACCATTAATCCTATTCCTAACAAATGTTGATGCCATTGTTGTGTTTAGTCCATAGAATGCTAACTTTTCCCGATCGAAAACAATCTGATACTCTGGTCGTGGTTCCTCCATACTGACTTCCACATCACGAGTACCTTTAATGGCTTTCATTCTCTCTGCAAGGTCATGTGCAAACTTATTTGAAGCATCTAGATCATATCCCGAGATTACCACTTCAAGTGAACTCTGCCCCCCAAAACTCATTCCTCCACCTCCTGGAGTAATGCTATACTTCACAATTTCAGGGTAGCCATCTAAATCCTTTCTTATTAAATCGCTGATAAGGTAGATATCGCGTTCACGCTGTGTTTTTGAAGAAAGCTTAAGGGTCATGTTGATAATATGAGTTCCACTTGATCCAAAAGAAGCGAAGATATTCCTGTCGTCGGCTGAACCTGAACTGGTTGAAATGAGTTCAACCTCTGGATACTTATCCTGAATCTCATTCTCAATCAACCTTGCCACCTGCTTGGTTTTTTCAACCCTAACCCCAGATGGAAGTTCAACGAGAATACCAATTCGAGCATTATCGGAGGGAGGAATGAATTCGGTTCCAACCTGGCTTACGAGGAATATGCTTGAAACGAAAATAATAATTGATGCAACCAGAACAAATATTCTATGTTTAATAGCCCATACCAGAGTCTTTTCATAGATATTATCCAAACCATTGAGCATCCTTTCGGAATTATCGAATATCAACTTTGCCAGTCCCCTTTTTCTCGGAGGGTTTAGCCTTAGCATTTGGGAGGTAAGAACTGGTGTTAGCGATAAGGCAGCAAGTGTTGAGGCACTTACTACAAGTGATACGATCCAACCCAACTGTCTGAACATGATACCACTTAACCCGCCAACTAGGGTTAAAGGAAAGAATACGGCAACTACGGTAAGTGTTGTTGCTACAACTGCTAAGCCCACCTCGTTGGTTCCGTAAATGGATGCTTCCCGTGGAGAACTTCCCTTTTCAATATGCTTTGTAACATTCTCCAGTACCACAATGGCATCGTCAACCACCATGCCTATGGCAATTGAAAGGGATGATAGAGAAATAATATTGATAGAATTTCCAGATATGTAAAGGTATATAAATGATACAATCAACGAAATCGGGATGGTAAGAATGATGATAAAGGTAGCTCTCCATCGACCCAAAAAGAAGAGTACCACAAGCATTACAAAAACCCCTGCAAATAGCACCGCCAGAGTTAAGCTATTGATAGAGTTCTGGATAAAATCCGAAGTATCGAAAATTGTATCAATTTTAATATCAGGGGGTAATGTTCGCATAAGGATTGGCAGCTGTTCTAACACATCCTGTACCACCTTTACAGAGTTTGCCCCGGATTGTTTTTGTACCACTATGCGTGCAGCTGGAATCCCATTTCTGCGTTCATCCATGGTTAGCTTGGCAAGGGTGTCCTTCACTTCTGCTACATCCTTTAGTTTTATTGTTCGCCCAGCATAACTCCCCACTACGATATCCTTGAGAACATCGCTCGAATTGAATTCGCCCTGAATCCTTATGGGGAAAGTTTTAGATCCCAAATCCAGGTTGCCAGCAGGTAGGTTGATGTTCTCCATGCGAATGGCATTACCCAACTGCTCAACTGTAAGATTATACGCTTCAAGCTTACGGGGATCAACGTTTACCTGTATTTCACGCTTTGGACCACCCGAAACGCTTACTGCACCTATTCCATCAATTCGGTTTAGGGGATTGACAATTCTCTCATCAAGAATCTTATTAAGCGCTGGGTAACTCTCCTCTGCTGTTGCAGATAGCATGAGGATAGGCATTATACTTGTGTTGAATTTAAAGATAACTGGTTTTTCGGAACCTTCAGGAAGGTACCTTTCAAGACGGCTAATTGCATCGCGTACATCGTTTGTACCCTCATCGAGGTTTACACCCCATTCGAACTCAAGGATTATAAGCGAAATATTCTCCTTTGATGTTGAGTAAAGCTTTTTCAAATTACTCACCGTGTTAAGATTATCCTCAAGCAAGCGGGTTACATTAGTTTCGATATCAGCAGCATTTGCTCCAGGGTAAGCAGTAAACACTGTGATAATTGGGGGTTCAATCTCTGGATACAGGTCGATGGATAACTTATTGAACGAATACATTCCAAAGATTACAACTCCAATAAAGATTAGAATGGTGCTGACCGGTTTGCGAACAGCTGTGCTATATAAACTCATTTTACTACTTCTTTTTTTTTAATTTAATCTTATCAATCTACTTTTCAACCTCAACTGCGGTTCCATCAAGCAACCGGTTTTGGCCCGCAACAACTACCAATTCGCTGGCATTTAATCCCGAAAGCACTTCGTAGCTGTCGTTAATCCTGCGACCAATAATTATCGTTTTCCTTACTGCAACATTATCTTCAACAACAAAAACAAACCTTTCATTTGTACCTGTCTGTCTTTGAACAGCCATATCGGGAACGATAACTCGTTGCATTTCACCAAATCCAAATTTAACCCTTGCAAACATTCCCGGACGTAGGAGCATATTGGGATTGGGAATCTCCACCTCCACCACGAAAGTACGGGTAAGCGGTTCAATGGTGGGGTGTGTCAGGTAAACTTTCCCTTTGAACTCCTTATCGGGGTAAATGTCGAGGTTTACGGTGGTCTCCATCCCCACCTTCACCTTAGGAAAATATATCTCGGGGATATTGGCCAAAACCTTAACTGGCTGAACCTGCATTACCGAAATAATTGCGGGCTTGCCGGTCAGCGTGGGGGTCATGGAGTACATCTCCCCATCGTTGTAGTATCGGCCAGTAATTATACCATCGATGGGGGAACGTAACTGGGTATTCTCCGACATATTTCTGAAAGTAGTGCGAAGCACATCGAGTTGAGTTTTCACCTGATCGACCTGTTGCTGCGAAATACTCCCGACCCTGTTTAGTGTATCCAAACGAGCATACTCCCGTTCAAGGTTAGCTAACTGGGTTTTCGTTTGGGTAAACATTGTCTCGTCCATCTGAACCAGCAATTGTCCCTCTTTCACCATATCACCTACTTCAACATGTATCTTGCTAATACGAGATGGTGCATTAGAACTGATATGGTTTTGCCTAAAGGCTTCCACATTCCCTGTGAAATCAACCTCTTGCTCAATGGCACTGCTTTCCAGCTTTGCTATGCGCACAAGCACTTTGGAATCCTCGGCTAACTGTTGTTCAGCAGGTACATTGGCAGAGCATGATGCCAAAGCGATGGTTATCGAAATGATAATAAATTTTGATAAGTTTAAAGTTTTCATTAGCTATAAACAATTATGTGTGTTAGATTCTATTTAAAAAAAGTTAGTTTTTTTACCATAAGCGGTATATACCTGATTTTCTCCTGTAATTGTCTCATCAAATAAGTTTTAACAGCATATTTTTCACTGATTATTTGTATTTAAAAGCTCTTCTAATGCAATTTGAGCTGTAATAACATCCAGAAGGGCCTTGATGTAATTGCTTTGCGCCGAAATAAGGTTTGTTCCAGTGGTTGTTAAGTCAAGGCTTGAAGCCATTCCCTGCTCATATTTTTTTGAAATATTATCGAGTATACGTTGGTTTACTTCAATATTCTTTTTCTGATTCATGTAACTTTCGTAGGCCGATGTGAGGTTATACTGGAGTTGGTTGTGCTGAATTTTCAATGCTTGTTCGGTATCAGCAAGGGTATTTAGCTGGGATTCATAGGTGATCTTCGCCTCACGAACTTTTGCATAGTTTATTCCACTTGAGAAAATTGGTATTGAAAGGGTTGCACCTATAAGGTTGGGAGGTGTCATATTAAAACCTTCATCTTTCCCAAAGTAAGATTTTTGGGTGTACTGGTAAAATGCACTAATAGTTGGACCATAGCTCCAAACTTTTAGTGCAATTTGCTTCTTCAATAAATCAGTAGATTGCTTTACCAATTGATAATTGAAATTATTATCGAGAACTAGATCCGCTTTTAATAGCTGCAAAGCATTTTCAAGGTTAAGCAAATCTTCAATACTTTGTGTTAACGTAATACTGGTATTAGCTTCAACCCCCATTTGCAGCCTAAGCGAGTTGAATAGCATTTCGAGTGAGCGTTTTGTCGAACTAATAGTAGTTTCCATGGTTGATACCTGAACCAGCAATTGGTCGGCATCGGTTTGGTCGGCAATGCCAACCTTTACGGCATTAATAGTGTAATTGTGTAACTTTTGGATGTTTATAAGGTTCTTTTCAAGCAGGTTCACCATTTCTTCCATAATTAGAACGGAATAGTAAATAGATTTTACCTGATTTGCTATTTCTTGCTTTGTTTTTTCAAGATTAACTTGAGTCATCGTTTCGGCCATTTTAGCTAATTGGTTGCCAATTATCTGGACTCCACTGAGTGCTATGGCTACCTGCCCAGTAATATTTCCTGAAGGGTTCATTGGAATAGGTATAGCCCCAAACATTAATTCGTAACCCATGAAATTTGAGTAATCAAGTTTCAAATTTGCTTGGGGGAGCATTGACGCAAAAGCCTGCCAACGAATAGCTTCGGCTTTTTTAACTTCGAGCGAAGCATTTTTAAGCTTTCTATTATGCTCAATCGCTTGGGCTTGGGCTTCACTAAGGGTTAGATCAAGCCTTAGCGTATCTTGAGCTGTTAAAATAAAACTGCACAAAAGGTTCAATAATATTGCAGATAAAGCAGTAATAATAAATGGATTCAACTTGTTACGCATTTTTGTTTTTTTGATTTAAGAATAATTATTATGAAGTTGTTTTTTGAGCAGTAAATTCATCAATAATGGCTAAACCTTTAGGTGATGCAATACCCCGAATTAAAGTAATCATAGTTTGTTCATAAAGTAAGGACGGGGGGTAAAGATGATAGGGGAAAATATCGCTATTGGCTAATAACTCGAATATTTCCATGATAAGCTTTGATATTATCTGTAAATCGATATCTTCCTTAATAACACCTTCATTTATTCCCCTTTTCAAAAAGTTTATAGTTTGCTCGTTATTGTAATCGCGATTTGCACAAAGAGTACTTTTCCAAATGGAAGGATAATATATCCTGACGTCATTGATAAATTGGGGATTTTGACTCTTCATGTTATCAATCCCATTCTTTAGAAGAGATAGAAAAAGGTGGACGGAAGTTTTAGAATTTTTGGCTAACTCTTCTAAAGTTTTCTTTTGAAAACGAATATGTGTTTCAATACACTCCTTTAATATCTCGTCTTTATTTCTATAAATTTCATAAATCGTCCTTTTCGATATACCCATGGATGATGCTAAATTATCCATTGTCACCCTTCGTACTCCCTCTCTCATAAACATCTCCGATGCTTGAGCAATAATCCTCTCCTTTACTTCCATGATTATGAATTATCAAAAATAAATTTGGCATTCACCGCTAACAAGCGGGCTTTTGTCTGCTAATTTCTCCAGAAACATGCTTTACCAGCTGATTCAAACTAAAAACCTCCAACTCCAAATCTTCCCTTAACTTGATGCTAAAAGTTTGTTCAATGTGGTATAGCAAAAGATTTACCTCCCAGGTATTCAACCCTAAATTGTTGTACAAATTGGCATTGAATAAATTTCCCTGATCATCAATGCCAAAATTAAAGCTGAGAATTCGCCTTATTTTATAGTAAATATCTGTTTGCGACATATTTAACAACTTATATTGGATGAATGATTATATCTTTAATGTTGTTTTGTGTAAAAAAGTGACTGCAAATCTAAACATAAAACTTAAAAAACGATTTGAGTTTTCTGGTTTTTAACACTTATTAACCCGCAATCGTTGCAGGAAAAGGAGTTTTTGAAATAGCAATAAATTTAAAGAATTGAAAACTTGTTGGTTAGAAAAAAACAAAACTTAATCAAACTTTAATGTCTTATCTGGACTTATGCGTGAGATAACCATTGAAGGGACAAGCAACATGGTGATGGTTAACAAAAAAGTTCCAAGATTAAGTAAAATAATATTAATCAGATTAATATCAATTGGCACAGTGGATAGGTAGTAATTCTCTGGATCGAGTTTAATGATTCCAAAACGAATTTGTAAAAAAACAATGGCCAAGCCAAATAGGTTTCCCCAAAAAAGTCCTCGAGCAATGATTTGTCCCGATTGAATAAGGAATATATTCCGAATCACTCGGTTTTCTGCTCCAAGGGCTTTCAACAAACCGATCATATTGGTTCGCTCCAAGATAATTATTAAAAGACCTGAAATCATGTTAATACCAGCAACTACAATCATAAGAACCAGCAGAATTACCACATTAATGTCCTGCAAGCCAAGCCAATCGAAAATCTGAGGATATTTTTCAATGATATTCATAACCCTAAGCCTCGAACCATCTTCCAGGAAGTTAAATATCACAATATCCTCAACTTGATAGGTTATGTTGTTTATCTGCCTAAAATCATCAATTAATAGCTCCAAGCCAGTTACCTGATCCTGCTCCCAACCATTTAACCTTTGGATATGTCTAATATCACCTAGCACAAAAAGCCTGTCGAATTCTGTCATTTGCGAATCAAAAATTCCAGATACAGTAAAACGTCGAACTCTCGGGGGCTCCTGAACAAAAAACATATCAAAGTTATCGCCAACCTTGAGCTTCAACAACAGGGAGGTTGCTTTTGAAATAACTGCGCCATTGGAAATGGCTGAGTCGGGTAGGGTGAGTATTTGCCCATCCACAAGATTTTTTTCAAAAAATGACCAGTCGAAATCGTGGCTAACGCCCTTAAGAACAACGCCCTGAATATCAGTATCGGTTTTTATTATACCCGGCTTTACCGCAAAAACCTGTACATGTTTAACCCCCCTAATTGCCTTAAGTTCAGGGATAAATTCAAGGTCACTTACAATTGGGTTGGTTTCAAAGGAAATATTGCTATCGTAGTTTACAATTTGGATATGGCTTCCAAAACCAATGGTCTTTTCTGTAATCTCTTTTTTAAAGCCAATGATTACACCAACAGAGATAATCATCACTGCTAGGCTTAGTGCAACTGCAACCGTGGAAATGCGAATGAAAGGACGTGAAAGGTTTCTGCTTCCACCGGAAGGGCTGCTCAGACGTTGGGCTATGAATTGCTCTATTTTCAAGCTGAAATTATTTGAAGGGCAAATTTAAAAAATATTTGGGGATACTAATAGATGTTATTCTCTACTTCCTTCCAAAATCAGCAGGAATTTCACCCCATGCTTGGGTTTCCCATTTTAGCAGCTTATTCTTCCATGTATTCTCGCGTAACCATTTCTCTGCTCTAAGAATCAACTCGAATAGCTTAGCATTATTAAATGTTTCAACCTGCTTGGTGTTAGCTGTTTTTTTTCTAACCCAGCTAATAGCTGTCTTCGAGTCGGTGTATATGGGCAATTCGCTATTCTTTTGCTTTAGCAAAGCTAAACCATGAACAATGGCAAGGAATTCTCCAATATTGTTTGTTCCATCCTTGAAAGGTCCCTGCCTAAAAATTTCCCTGCCACTTTGTGCATCAACACCTCTATACTCCATATCACCTGTAACTGTATTGCAAGCGGCATCAACTGCTAGGGAAGGGAAAATGGGTTTAGGCTGGTTCTCCTGAATCCCCTCGAGTTGAAGTTTCACGTTTACCTCTTTGGTGGTATACTCCTCGTATGAGCGCTTGTAGGCTGCCTCAGCAGCCTGAATACTCGAGAAGGCCTTATATCTGGCATTAGGATAGCCTTTAATATTCAGCTGACACTCATCCCAAGAGCCATAAATACCCGGCTTTACTCCTTCCCAAACAACGTAAAACTTCTGCTTTGCCATCTTATCTCGAAAAATCGGGGTAAAGCAAATACTTCTGCCTAACTTCCATAAATTGCTCTATATCAGACATCCAGCTATTCCTAATGGTTTGCTCATCAAAACCCTTTTCTATTTGCACTCTTAGAGTTCTGTTTCCGGCTAGGGTATTAAAATAATTGTTAAAGAATTTTTGTTTATCAGGAAACGTTTGGTAGGCAAAAATCAACCAGCTAAGATTAATAGATCTAGTATCCAAAAAATACTTGTCAGTATAGTCGCGAAGATCAAATCCATAGCATTTCTGATCTTTTAGTGGAGGATTAATGCTAGAAGTGGGGCGGCTCTCAGGAGTAAAATGGAAGCCCATATCAGGGAAACTGGGATGTCCAAAAACCTGAAAGGGGAAATCAGTTCCTCTGCCAATGCTAACCACCGTTCCTTCAAGGAAACATAAAGAGGGATAAAGATAAACTGAGGTTTGGTTGGGAAGGTTTGGCGAAGGGCTAACTGGTAAAGTATATGTGGAATCGTGAGAATAGTTATAACATGGAATAACCGTTAGATTGCATTGAGCCCCCTTATTCAGCCATCCCTCGCCATTGATCATCAGGGCAAATTCCCCAACGGTCATACCATGCACAACCGGCACAGGGTGCATCCCCACAAATGATCTAAAATTGGTGTCCAAAACAGGTCCATCAACATAAAACCCATTAGGGTTGGGTCTGTCTAGTACAATAAGGGGAATGGCATTCTCTGCGCAAGCCTCCATAAGGTAATGCATGGTTGAAATATAGGTGTAGAACCTAACGCCCACGTCCTGAATATCAAATATCATTAAATCAATACCAGCCAAATCTTCTTTGGATGGCTTACGTTTATTGGCGTAAAGCGAAATTACAGGAATACCTGTCCTCGAATCTACATCATTTTCTATCAACACCCCATCAGCAGCATCGCCCCTAAACCCATGCTCGGGGCTAAATATTTTAGTGATTAATACCCCCCTGAACAGAAGGCTGTCCACAAGATGTGTTTTTCCAATAATGGTAGAGTGATTTGCAACAATGCCAATTGATTTATTCTGAAGATCAGAAAGATATTCATCTATTCGCTCACAGCCAACCTTAATGGTTTTAAAACTACTATCTTTTTTAGTGGATAAACCTCCGCAAGATAAAAGCGTAAGGCACAGTATTAAAGATAATGTTGATTTCAATTCTAGAATATTTGATCGATACGAAAGTAACAAAAAAGTTAATAATCAGCCTAAAACATTTTTTGCTTTTTTTATCCTTCTGAATATTTCAGCCTTTTGGCGTTTTTCTTCTTCGATGTCATAATCATCCTGAATACCCAGCCAGAATTTTGGGCTATTGCCAAAATATAGGCTTAATCTTACCGCCGTATCGGCAGTTATGCTCCGTTTTCCTTTAATAATCTGCGATATTCTGGTTTGTGGTATTTCCGTGTCTTTAGATAATCTGTAAGCAGAAATATCCATAGGAACTAAAAATTCTTCGTTTAGAACCTCTCCTGGGTGAATGTTTTTTAACTTTTCCATTTTTCTTGCTATTTATGATAGTCAATTATCTCAACTTCTTTCGCTTGATTGTTCTCCCACTTAAAAATAATTCTCCACTGATTATTAATCCTTATGCTGAAATAGTCTTTCCATTTACCCGATAGCTTTTCAAGTCTATTGGATGGGGGAATGGTTAAATCGGCTATGCTTTGCGAGTTATTTAGCATCCTTAACTTTCTTCTCCCCAATTGCTGAATTTCCAATGGCATCTTAGCAACCCGAAAGCCATTCCATATCTTTTCAGTTTCTTTAGAACCGAATGATAGTATCATTGACAACCTTTTACATTACTAACGCCAAAGGTAACTACATGTTTCGATTTGCCAAAAAAAAACATCAAACCAAAGCTTGATGTTTTTTAATCAATTGATACTTATTGCTACTTTATGTTCTCACTTAAGGGCAATCCATACTCCTCAACCATTTTTATGTTCAACCTCTCAAGTGCATCGAGAATTGGATTGTAGATTTCGGGGATAACAGGAATGTGAACACCCATTGCCAAAATTTTTCCTTCTAATATCATTTGAACTCCCACTGCAGCAGGTAGGGCGACCGTTCTGGCTATCGAAGTATCTGTTTTGAGCGTCCCAAAATCGAGCATTCGAGAACGGATAACCTCCTCCTTGCCGTCGGGATAGGCGGCTACAAAGGTGTGCTGCATCACCACCATATCACGTTCACTCTCCTTAATCATCATCTTCTCGATCATTATATCAGAAACCACCTCAAAGGGAGAATCTTCGGTGCGATTTATTGGGTTTTGGGTGAATAAACCTAGCCATTCAAGCGCTATGATAGGATTAGAGTCGATTCCAATCCCTAAATATTCAGATGTTTTCTTCTTGATATCTGTAGAGTTAGCAGCACCTATCTGCTTAGCCATAAAATCGGCGTAGGTCATTCCAACCATGCTGTACTTATCATACGAAAGCAACTTTAATCTCTTCATGGCATCAATTACCTCACACCACTTGGTATAGCGAAATGTTCCACGGAACATGGTTTTGGTCTCGGGAATTCCGTAAAGTTCAACATATGGTAATGAGTCGCGGTTTGGATATACTTCCAGTTCTCCAACATTGGTAAAGTCAACCTTAAGAGGATTCTTGAAAAGATCTTCAGTGGGAATCTCATGGATTTTACCTCTGCGAAGGTATTTTCCATCGTTGTTCCCTGCCATAACAACTCCTTTGGGTGCCCAGGTAAATTTGTAGTTAAAGGGGTTCTTTTCAACCTCGGGTGCAACCAACGCACCACAGAATGAGTAGAACTCATCAACTTTACCGCCCTTATCATGGATATGGTCAATTATCCTCATGGCCGACATGTGATCGATTCCGGGATCGAGCCCTAACTCGTTTAGGATAATGATCCCTGCATCCTTTGCTTGTTGGTCGAGAGCACGCATCTCGGGCTTTACATAGGATGTGGTAACCATATTTTTCTTGTGCTTAATGCAATGCTTAGCCACCATTAAGTGGTATGCATATGGCAAAAGGCTAACTGAAAGATCGTGTTCAGCAACCAGCTTATCGAGAGTTGCTTCATCGTCAACGGTCCAAGCCAACGAAATTCCATTGTGATGACCAGCGATCATATCATCTGCTTTCGATTTTGTACGTGTAGCAACAGTAACCTGAATACCACTCTTGAGCAAATGCTGTACTATGGGTTTAACCACCATGCCTGCGCCCAGAATAAGAACTTTTTTCATGGAAGATCTGTTTAAGTAATTTGTAATTATTGATTTATCAACTTGCTTTGCTAAATAATCATTTTATTATTGCATGCGAAAATAGTGCATTTTGAAATTATTCTACATTAAAATGAATGAGAAAGATTAGCGTTTTAGTTTCAGAACTATATGTTTCGCAACATTGTTTTTAGGTTATATTATGCTTTTATCTTTCATACCTCGGTTAAGGTATAGATTGAATTTTAAAAATCATATCTTTGCTAGCAATTATTGAACATCCATGATACGAGTTGAAAAAATTATAAAATCGTTTGGAAGCCTTACAGTTCTTAAGGGGGTTGATATTGAGATTACCAAAGAAAAGGTTGTGGCCATAGTTGGTCCAAGCGGAGCTGGTAAAACCACGCTACTCCAGATAATGGGTACTCTTAGCCATGCCGATTCTGGAAAGATTTTTATCGATGATCGGGATGTTTTTTCGCTAAACGACAAGCAGCTGGCAAACTTTCGGAATAAAAATATTGGGTTTGTATTCCAATTTCATCATCTTTTACCTGAGTTCACCGCTTTGGAGAATGTTTGCATTCCGGCTTATATTGCCCGAGAGTCTCGCGATAAAGCCGAACAACGTGCTAAGGATTTGCTCTCATTCCTTGGATTAAAAGAACGCTTCGACCATAAACCCGCTGAACTATCGGGTGGGGAGCAGCAAAGGGTTGCAGTTGCAAGAGCTTTGATCAATCAGCCCAAGGTAATCCTTGCCGATGAGCCATCGGGAAACCTCGATTCTAAGAATAAGGAGGAACTTCATAAACTTTTTTTTACCCTGCGCGATGAGTTCAAACAGACCTTTGTGGTGGTTACCCACGATAAGGAGCTGGCCGCCATGGCGGATGTTCAACTAACCATGAACGATGGGGTGTTTGTTTGATTTTATCCTCATTTTGCAGTTGGCTGTTGGTAGTACTCAGTCAGTATCTGACAGTCGGTACATAGACTGTGGACTGTGTCCCGAAGTTTCGGGATGTAGACTGTAGACTGTAAACTGTGAACAATGAACTATTTTCTTCCACAAACTGATCTCAAGGATTTTCTTGAGGAAAAGTATAAGTTGTACGCTTCACCTAGTTTTATCAAAAACGATCCCATTCAAATACCTAGTCGCTACCAAAAACGAGAGGATATTGAAATTGCTGCCTTTATGGCTGCCAGCCTTGCCTGGGGCCAACGATCAATGATAATCAGGTATGTTGGCTCATTGCTAGAAAGTATGAGTGAATCACCCTATGATTTTATCTGCCATTTTAAACAAAAACATTACGAAAAATTTGATCATTATAAGTATAGAACCTTTTGCCAAACCGATTGTATTTCATTTCTTAATGCACTTAAAAACATTTACCTGAATCATGGTGGGTTACAAAAAGTTTTCAGTGATGGTTTTCAGCAGCATCAAAGCATTTCTTCCACATTAATCCATTTTAGGGATGTTTTTATGGATGAGGACTTTGCTTTACGGTCAGTCAAACATGTATCCAACGTGAGTAAGGGTTCTGCTGCAAAACGCCTTAACATGTTTCTTCGCTGGATGGTTCGGCCCAACAAGGAGGGTGTTGATTTTGGCTTATGGTCAAATATACCGCCTTCGGCGCTTATGCTACCCCTCGATGTTCATACAGCAAGGGTATCAAGGTTGCTGGGATTACTTAAACGCAAACAGAACGACTGGAAGGCAGTGGAAGAGGTTACTGCAAATCTTCGTACCTTTGACCCCTCTGATCCTGTAAAGTACGATTTTGCGCTATTCGGGCTTGGAGTTTTCGAAAAGTTTGGTAAGGATGAGTAACACCTACTTCCGCTTTAAGCAATTTGCCGTCAGGCAGGAAAAGTCTGCCATGAAGGTTGGCACCGATGGGGTATTGCTGGGTGCATGGGTAAATATCGACAGTGTCAAAAATATTCTCGATGTGGGAACAGGAACCGGACTAATTGCCCTGATGATTGCCCAGCGATCATCCGCTCTAATTGATGCAGTAGAGATAGACGAATTGTCAAGTCAACAGGCACTAGAAAATGTGGAAAATAGCCCCTGGAAGGATAGAATTACAATATTCAACGAAAGCTTCCAAAGTTTTGCATTAAAAGAAACCAAGAAATATAATCTTATCGTATCGAATCCTCCCTACTTTATCAAGTCACTCAAATCCCCAGAATTAGCACGAACTACTGCACGGCACACCGAATTGCTCCCGCACGAGGATCTACTCAATGGCATTTGCAAATTGCTTGAAGCAAATGGTCGCTTTGCCGGTATCTTCCCTTACCTTGAAGGTAATATTTTTACTGCCAAGGCAGCAAATTACGGGTTGTACTGCCAAAAAAGGGTAAACATTTTGGGAAAAGAAAAGCAACCCCCTAAAAGGTTGCTTTTGGAATTTTGTCAGGAAAAAAAGGGTTTGGAAGAATCCGAGTTAATCATTAGAAATTCTGACGATACATTCTCCGAAAAGTATAAACTACTTACCAAAGACTTTTACTTAGCGTTTTAGCTTACAATCCTAGGAAAAATTCAGAATTTATTAAGTTATATCCTTAGATTTTCCTGCCTGGATATTGCAATAATGCTTGCTCAAGGGTTTCCATGGCATTCTTTAGGTCTTCGATTTTAAGAACGTATGCAATGCGCACCTCATTCTTACCTAAACCTTTAGTTGCATAAAAGCCCGATGCAGGTGCCAGCATAACGGTTTGGTTCTTATACTCGAAGTTCTCAAGCAACCATTGAGAAAAAATATCGGCATCGTCAACCGGTAGCTTAACTACTGTATAGAATGCACCCTTGGGCTTGGGACAAACAACACCTTCCATCTTATTCAACGCTTCTACCATGTAGTTGCGCCGTTCAATGTACTCGTTGTAAACCTCCTCGAAATACTCCTTAGGAGTAGCCAATGCAGCCTCGGCTGCAATCTGACCGTACGATGGAGGGCATAAACGGGCCTGGGCAAATTTTAGGGCAGTCTTCATAACCTCACAATTGAGTGATATCATTGCTCCTACCCTTACCCCACACATGCTATAGCGTTTTGATACTGAATCCATCAGGATTACATTATCCTCAAGCCCTTTAAGGTTCATGGCCGAGAAATGGGTTTGGCCATCGTAACAAAACTCTCGGTATACCTCATCGGAAAACAGGTATAAATCGTACTTCTTAACCAGTACGGCAAGCTGCTCAAGTTCCTCGCGCGAATAAAGATAACCAGTTGGGTTATTGGGATTGCAAATAACAATACCTTTAGTTTTCGGTGTAATCAGCTTTTCGAAATCGGGAATTGGCGGTAAGGCAAATCCATTGGTAATGGAAGAAGTGACGGGAACAATTTTCACACCAGCAGTTGTAGCAAAGCCATTATAATTAGCATAAAAGGGCTCTGGAGTTATCACCTCATCGCCCGGATTTAAACAACTCATGAATGCTATGGTAATGGCCTCCGAACCGCCAGTGGTGATAATCATATCATTATGCATAACGTTAATTCCAACGCTTTGGTAGTATGCAGCCAGCCCCTTACGGTAACTTTCGTTTCCGGCCGAATGGCTATATTCTACCACTCTTAATGCGTTATCCCTTATGGCTTTCAGAGCCACCTCGGGGGTGGAAATATCGGGTTGACCAATATTGAGATGATAAATTTTTCTACCTTTCCGTTTAGCTTCCTCAGCGTATGGAACAAGTTTACGTATTGGGGAAGCGGGCATGGCTTTCCCTTTTTCAGAAATTTGTGGCATGATTATATTTTTTAATTACTATTTCTGTCCTGTTTGCTCCTTTTGCTTTACACTCCCCTTGATTCTTAAAACAACCTGAGAGGGATCTGCATTGGAATAAACCCTTATGCTTTTGTTAAAATTCCCCGGAATCCTGGTATTGTACTTAACTGTAATAGTACCTTTTTCTCCTGGTTTAATAGGATCTTTGGACCACTTGGGTACAGTACATCCACATGATGCTTGAACATTGGATAGTACCAGAGATTCTGTACCGGTATTGGTAAACTCAAAGGAACACTCTCCATTTCCTTCATATTCAATTTCACCATATTCGTAAACCAGGGTCTCAAATGATATAACTGCCTTATTACGAGCCTCTTCAACCTTAATATCCTGAGCAGCGATTGAAAAGGATAAAGCCAAAATCAAAAGATTTAATGTGAATAATTTTTTCATAGTGGGATCAAATTTTTAAACGATCAAAGTTAGTGGAAAATTGAGAAAAAAAATATGTTAAAGAATAGTTCTGTCATTTTGATGCCTTTAACAGTAAATTGTTTACTTGTGAACTACATTTCCATTAAAACTTTAGAAGATTAAGCTTCGCTGCTACGTTGTCGTCTCTCTCTGATTGGAAAGGAAGGAAAAGTCTTCCTAAAGATTCCTTGCCCGAAACTAGTGACTACCAATGTCAGATTTCCAGTTCAATACGATGAAAAGCCTTGCATTTCCCCGTTGGACTGCAGACTGTGAACTACAGTAGAAGAATTACAGGACACATAACTTACGATTTTCCGATTCAATTGTTAATTCTCATTTTTTATTAAATTTGTAGGTAATGATTATTTTTCTCCATAGAAGGTTACAATTAAAAACATTTTCTAACTAATTCTAACAGAAATGGAATTCAAATTAGCGCAATTACCCTTTGGATTGGACGACTTAAACCCAATGATCAGCAAAAAAACCCTTGAATTTCACCATGGAAAGCATCATCAGGCTTACGTTAACAATCTTAACAATCTTATTAAGGGGACAAAATTTGAAGATTCCGATCTGGAAACCATTGTTAAGGAATCCGATGGGAGTATCTTCAATAATGGAGCACAGGTATGGAACCATACCTTTTACTTTGAAGCCTTTGCAAAAAATCCCAAGGAAGAACCAACAGGAGAATTGGCAAAATCCATCGAACGGGATTTCGGATCATTTGACAGCTTTAAAGAAACTTTTTCTAAAGCTGCAGCTACACTTTTCGGCTCCGGATGGGCATGGCTTGTTAAGGATACCTATGGTAATCTCGAAATCATACAGGAATCAAATGCAGGAACTCCCTTGCGTAATGGATATAAACCCTTATTAACCTGCGATGTGTGGGAGCATGCCTACTACCTTGATTATCAAAATCGTCGGCCCGATTATATAGAAGCTTTTTGGAATATTGTCGATTGGAGAATGATAGAGAAGAGGTTTGAAAACAGCAAATAAAAGGTCCAATGCGCAAGCACCGAAGGGTTGATGCTATTTCGCCCCTTCAGGGCTCTGGAATTTCTCGTCAACTAGCGATGGATTTCATCCATCGCTTATGTATTTCGCGCTTTCAGCGCTAATAAATAAGTCTTAGCCTCGAAGGGGCGGCATACCCAAACATCGGGCAAAGCCCGATAGCCAAGCCCCGAAGGGGCGACATACCCTACCATCGGGCAACGCCAGATGCATTAGCCCCGAAGGATCGAGTAGGCAAGGGGGAATCTCACCCCCAAGCCTCTCACAGAACCGTACGTGA
>CAZDXY010000020.1:18090-41286 GCA_964509385.1 uncultured Rikenellaceae bacterium | reverse complement strand
AAACGATTACTGAATTAATGAATAATGCGCTAGAAGCTGCAAACTTAAACTTTGTAGAAGAGAATATTTCAATCACTCAAGAAAACTTGAAGTTTGAAATTGACTTTAAACAATTTTTCCAATACTATAAAGTGCTGAATGCAAAATTTCTAGCAGACAAAATTGGAATGAATCCTACGCTATTATCACAATATGTGCAAGGACATAAAAAACCATCTGAAACACAGACAGAGAAAATTTTGTATGGAATTCATCAGATAGGACAAGAACTTTCCGAAATTAATCTGATTTACAGACATTAAAAACCTAAAGCACAGGCTACAACAAGGGGTGTAGCTAACGTGGGTTGATGACTGGGTACTCGGGGCGGTGTCGCCCGCAGGTTCGTTTTCGTCGGGGGACGAAAACGTCGCTCCGCACTCCCACACTAGCCACAACCCCAGCCGCTGTGCTTCATGCTAATAACATAGAGAAAATTCAATAACTCAACGCAACAAATCGAAATTTTTAGATTTGTTGCATGGAAAAGAAAACGTACAAACGGCTAAGTATACTGGAAATTAGCAATTTATTTTAGATTTTTTTAATGTCATTAGTCAAAATTTGTTAGAAAATATTGACTTTAGCAGATTTTACATTTACCTTTGTATGAAGCAGTGTAAATCATTAAAAATCATAGCCATGGCACAAGATAAATTTGAAAAATTTACAACAGACCAATTAAAGAAAAGAAATAAAGCAGGTTCAATTATAACATTTTTTTTACTTTTTTTCGGATCAATAAGTATCCTAACATCAATTTATGTATATTTCAAAGATAAGAACTTCAATAACTACTTGATATCATCTGCTTTACTTTGCTTTTTTTTAGCAATTATTATTTACATAGGAATAAAGAGTACGAAAATCGAAATTGCCAGAAGAAAGGATATCTGAACTTTTTGAACTTAAAGATTAGGCAAAAAGCAACCCATTCGTATCGCTCATGAGAACACTCTGCTATAGTTAACCCAAAGCATCTCTCCCATTCGTACCTGAGCGCTACGTTGTGCAATAGTATAACCTTCCCTGTCATCTGTTCTTTATGATGCTAAAAATTGATGCCGTTAGGCAAAAAAATTTATTAAAGCTTGAAATTTTGAATAATAACTAATTATCAATGACATAACCTATGTAAGAGGGTGTAAATTGAGAAGTAAAAAAAGGGAAACAAGTATTGACAAATGAATTATAATAGATTAACTTTCATAACTAAAACGAAGAATATGAAAAAAAACATTAAAGTTCTTCATTGGACGCCACGAATCATATGCATCCTGGTTATTCTACTTATAAGTTTATTTGCATTTGATTCATTTGTACCTTCATTAAGTTTCTGGCAACAGATAGGTGCATTTCACATTCATCTCATACCGTCCTTTGTTCTCCTCGCTTTTTTGATAATTGCTTGGAAATGGGAATTAATTGGGGGAATAATCTTTACCATAATTGGGATTGCATTTAGCCCTTTTATTTTTCTACATAATTTTAGAATGAACCATTCTTTTTGGATGAGTATTGGAATAATTATGATGATTACTGTACCATTTATTATTGTTGGTATTCTCTTTATAGTAAGCCATTTAGAAAAAAGAAAACAATCCTCACCCCCTGATATAGGTTAACCTATAATTTGGGCAATGTAATATCAGAATAATTAAGATTTCAATACATTAATGTTGTAAGTACTAAAAAAGACCTACATATGGCAAAGAATAGAAAAATTCTTAGGAAAACTATATTGGGTATAATCGGGTTAATAGTCCTTTTTATAGTAATAATTGTTATTAATGTTGTTATCGTTGTCAAGAATGAGTCCATAGTATCGAAAGGTCAACCAATTATTAATTACGGCAACAGAAATTATGCACTTTTAGTTATTGATATTCAAGAGGTTATTACTGGATATTGTTCTATTTATCCAAGTTTTCAAGAAAAAGCGGAGAATCTAATTCAAAAAATAAATCAGGCAATCGACAGCTTTAAAGTATACGACTATCCTGTTGTTTATATTCGAAGTGAAATAACTAATCCTTTTGTGAATATGATTAATAGCTCATATGCAAAAGGTAGCCCTGGAGTACAATTTGATAAACGCTTGAAGATTGTTTCAAATAATGAAGTAGTTAAGACAGGCAAGGACTCTTTCAGAAAAACCAATTTAGATGATATACTAACCAAAAACAAAGTAAATGTGCTATATATTGTTGGATTAGACGCAGCAGAATGTATTAACGCTACTGTTGAAGCATCACTGAATAGACAGTACGCTGTTAATATTATTAATGAAGCTGTTATATCCAAATCCAGAAGTAGAACAGATAGCATGATAGTATGTTTCAATGAAAGGGGAGTTAGTATTGTAAGTTTGGACAGCTTAAACTTGATAAAATGACATAATACATGAATGAACAACAACGTATGTGACCAATCTAAACGAAAAGAGAATAAATGACTGGGAAAGTGCAAGACTGAAACATATTACCCGCTTAAAGGTTTGCCTAAATGGATAGGATCTAAGTCCACAACTGCGAAACCCTTTTGGTTCAAAGCGTAATAATCAACATAGTTTAATAGACTCAACCCTTGGAGTTAATTATGACCACTTTCTAAAATTACCAGTCATAGAAAATTGTTTGAAAAAAGTGACAAGATATCTGGAAATATGATAAAGTAAATAGGCCTCATTGAAATAATAATTTACTTTGTTAAAACGATGAAATTGACTTAAATTACGTATCAAGCATTTAGTTGCAATATTTGTGAACTACACATCTTAAAAATGAAAAAAAACATCTTCATATTGCTAGCATTAATTACTGGTCTGCAGTGCATGCCCCAATCTACGGAACTCCCGCTAATTCTCGACAAACTTGGCACATTCGAATTATTGACCCGTACCGACTATGCCGGAACTGAATGTATCTTTACCCAAGCAGAGATTGCAACTAATCTTCAGAAAATAAATGATTTGGTTGCCATTGTCAGAAAAAACCCGGTTTTAAGTGAATTAAAAGGTTTTGATGGACGTGCCCGGATTTACACCACCATTGCCTGTCAACAGGAGGGCATTTACGGTGTACCTTCTAGAATCAGCTTCGAATTTGCTTCGTGGTACCGCTTGAAGGATGGCAAAGAGAAACGAATTCTAATTGAACCTCCCGAATGGTCGATTTATCTGAATACCATACAACCCTTTTGGACAAATAATTTTTCACACGAACCCGATTTCTTTGCAGTACCTGAAAAAAAAGAAACTATAACTCCCGGAATAGATGTTTACGATGGTGAATGCTTTGTACTTTACGACCCCAAAAGACCTGACTATTGGTTACCGGTTACTGTAAAAGAAGCCTTTGACGTGGCTTACTCATACCTGAAAAAAACTTCAGATGAATTACAATGGAGTTATTTCAAAAAAATGTTAGATGAAGAATGGGATGCCATCCCGCAGTCTGACTGGAATAAACATGCTACCCGTAGTGGAAAGATTTCTAGGGTTGCTACCCTCACGGGTTATCCAAAAATAATGAAAGTAAACCCGGCTTTCTGGGATACATCGAAACCCAAATCCAGCATTCAGCTCATTACTTTTCGCATGGTTACCAATAAAAAATTCCTTTCTCAACGCACACAGGAATATTTACAATCCAATAGCACAAGCTACCATTGTGCGCGATCTGAAGAATCACTCGATTTGAAATTCGTAAAATCACTGATGTCGTTAATCGACAATGAATAACCATCATGCATTATTACTGTTCCTCTAAGGAATAAAAAAACTTCTTTTCATTATTGCATCCTGAAAAGAGGTTCCCTTCTCCTAATAACTCCTCCATAACATCATCGTTTTTACTTCCAGGTATTTGAGATCGCCAAGAAGCGATAAATCTCCAATATTAAAATGATTCCATTTTTATTAAGTTGCTAGTTGTATTGAAAAATCCTACATTTAAAGAAAAAATCGTCTCCATTTAGATGTCGAAACTAGTTGTATATAGAGCATCTGCAGGATCGGGTAAGACCTACCGCTTAGCTGCCGAGTACCTTAAGCAAGTTTTAAAAAATCCCGAGAGCTACAAGAATATCCTTGCTGTAACCTTTACCAATAAGGCAACTAACGAGATGAAGAGCAGAATACTCGATGAGCTCTTTAACATTTCGCAGGGTAAAAAGAGTGATATGGTCGATGAGATATCCAAGGTTCTATCTCTGTCTGAGATTCAAATAACCCAAAGGGCGCAGCAGGCGCTCTCGCTGATACTTCACGACTACTCTCGCTTTTCCATTAGCACCATCGATAGCTTTGTGCAGCGAGTTATTCAAGCCCTACTCTGGGAAATAGGCGAGCAAGGAGGGGTTGATATTAGATTGGATACACAACCCGTGCTGGAGCAGGCAGCTGATAATCTCATCGATTCAGCATCCCATGTCGATGAGCTAATGCGCTGGATTATTCGCATGGGCGAGGCCTTAATGGATGAAGGCAAGAACTGGGATGTTAAATACAGACTAATTGACCTAGGTAAGCAGATTTTTACTGAAAGTTTCAGGGTTATGGATCGGAACGAGGTGATGCGGTTTACGGATAAACAGAATGTTGAAATCCTGAAGAAATCATTGCAGAATCTGCTAGGGGATATCATTACTAAGCTAAAAGAAATATCGCAAAAAGCGCTGAAAGAATTGGAAAAATCTGGTTTAACCAGCCAAAACTTTGCCTATGCCAATTCGGGGGTAATTAATATTTTCAATGTTTGTTCATCACTCGACGACACAAGTGAACAGCTTCCAAAAACCGATGGAGTAAGATTGCAAAATGCGTTGAATGATCCAACCGGAGAGGGTTGGGTGAACAAAACAACATTTAATAATCAGGTAGAGTTTTTGCCCATCCAAAGGATTGTTAAAGAGGTGCTCCACCCTACCCTACTGGAAATTGTCGAAATTATCAACAAAAACAATCCATCATTCATAACGGCAAAGCTCATTCTAAAGAATCTTGAGAATCTTGCGCTAATTGGCGACCTATGGGTAAAAATTAGGGAACTATCAAAGGAGGAAGGCTTTCTTCTGCTCAACGATAGCAATCACTTACTTCGCGAGTTCGTCAAGGATAGCGATGCACCCTTTATATACGAAAAGGTAGGTACACGGTACGATATTTTCATGATCGATGAGTTTCAGGATACTTCGGTGGTTCAATGGAAAAACTTCATGCCGCTGGTGGAGAATAGCCTGTCGCAGGATTTCTTTAGCATGATCGTAGGCGATGTGAAGCAGTCCATTTACCGCTGGCGAAATGGCGATTGGAAAATACTGGCCACCGAAGTGGAAAAGGATTTTGCCCATCATGGCATTGAGGAGCGCTTTCTAAAAGTCAATCGACGAAGCCTGCCAGCTGTTGTTGATTTCAACAACAATTTCTTTGACTCTGCCATCAAGGTAATTTCAAGTCAAATTGAAAACATTAAGATTGACGGCAACGAATCACTCAGCAATACTTTCTGCGATAAGGCAAATAATGCATACAAAGATGTGAAGCAAGAATGCTATTACTGCAAAGATGATGCTTCGGGAAAAGTAGAGGTTAATTTCATCACAAAAAGCAATTCCGACGAGTATCTTGAAACCCTTGCCAACGAGCTTCCTTCACTGATTAAAAAGCTTAAACAAGAGTATAAGCTTGGCGAAATAGCCATACTTGTGCGAAGAAACATTGAAGGACAAAAGGTTGCCAACATTCTCCTTGATCACAACAGAACCAATGGGGACAAAACTAATCACATAGCCTTTATTAGTCAGGATGGACTATTGCTAAAAGCCTCATCTCTGGTTAGACTAATGGTATCCGCTTTCCGATTGGTCGATAACCCACAAAACGAGGTCGCAATTAAAGTTCTTTCCAAAGAACTTGCTGCATTGAAACCTCAAAACGAGATAAAATGGCATAGCCAATTTGTTGGGGGCAGCACAGTAGAAGAAGAAATTGTTTGGCTAAATGTATTAAATTCCAGACCATTGCAGGAAACATTTGAAGCCATAGCACATCGTTATGAGCTCTTCTCTCATTCTCAGGAGTTAGCATATCTTGCCGAACTGCATGAGCATATACTTACCCTTTCGGGTAAAGGTGGATCTGATATAGGTCAGTTCCTTAGCTGGTGGGATGAGAATTCCTATAAGCTCTCTCTATCTGTGCCTGAATCAACAGATGCCATATCCATACTAACCATTCATAAAGCCAAAGGATTGCAGTTTCCTGTGGTAATCATACCCTTTGCCGATTGGCAATTCAGGGCTCAGGGAAAATCTCCCCTACTATGGGTTTCCACTGAGAAAAAACCCTTCGATATTCTTCCTCGATATCCAATATACGCAACCTCAGTGGCACAGAACAGCATTTTTGCCTCGGAGGTTGTTGAGGAGTACATGAAGGAAATGATTGATAACCTCAATTTACTCTACGTTGGATTTACCCGACCTCAAAACGAATTGTACATTTTTTCTGCTTATCCAGATGAGAGTAAAAAGGGCAAGGATGATGGCAAAATCAACAATACCTCAAAATTGCTATGGCAGGTTATTCCCGAATTAGCTGACGAGTATCAGGAAATTCAAAAGGATGAAGGTAAATCCATCAACCATAAATTCCTTTTTGGTCAGCAAACCTCTGCTCCTCGCAAAGGGCAATCCAAATCAAACGACAATATTGAATGGAGAATGGAAAGCTATCCAGTGGGAGTTGATCATGGTAACATAAGACTAAGGATGGAAGCAGGTGAGTTCTTTTTATCTGCCCCTTCGGATAAATTTCAACAACGGGAGCATGGCAAAGTAATGCACGAAGTTTTTTCCCGTATCCAATCCATTGACAATATTGATGAAGCCATGCACAGGTTGTGCTCCGATGGGTTGATAGAATGTAAGGATAAGGAACACATGGGAAAACGAATAAGGGAACTGCTAACCGATGAACCCATGAAATCCTGGTTTACGGGCGATTGGGAAATAAAAAACGAGGCTACAATCCTTACCCCAAGAGGACACAATTATCGTCCAGATAGAGTTATGATTAAAGATGATTCCGCATTGGTTGTTGATTTTAAATTTGGGTCTCAATCCAATTCTCATACCCTTCAGGTTAATCGCTATACCAATCTGCTCAAGGAAATGGGATATAAACAAGTTAAAGGTTTTATCTGGTACGTTGATGCCAATAATCTTGTTGAACTATAACCATTTAAGGTTTTTTAATATTTTTCAAATTTTTATGGATATGCTAGATTCTGCAAAAGCTGAAATCTTTATCCTTCTCAAAGAATCATCCATTACTGACAAGCAGTTTATTGAGCTTGAAAATGCCCGAATTGGATATAGATTCATGAGTTTTATGTACGACTACCCAATGTATAATGCTCGGTTGCTTGAATATGATTTTGTAGAAAACGCTGATTACTATGCATTTCTTCAAACAGCTAACTTCAATAATCGTAAGCATAGTTCCATTATCGAAATCATACAATGGGGAAATCTTGAAGTATCGAAAAATGTAGTTGAACTAAGCTGAAACTACTTAAAAAAGGAACAGCGAGAAAAATATCTCGCTGTTCCTTTTTTTTACTCCTTGTAAAACTCATCCAGCATTTTTTCCAGTTCAGGGGTTTTGGTAAACCAGAAAACAAGCGTTTCACCAAATCTAGTGTTATCCTCTACCTGTTCAACCACAACGGGAACAAGGCTCTCGAACTTTTCCCATTTCTGGGCTTCCTCCATACTATTCGACTGATCTCCGGTAAGTCTATACATTGCCCTTTGAACAGTATCGAGGGTAGTTATGTACCGGGGATAAAAGTTGAAATTGGTTTGATCAATGGACGCTATTTCAAGGTAATAGCCTTTATCGCGAATGGTAATATTCAAACCACCCGCACCATCAACAGCATTATTGTACATAATAGAGCTATCCTTAACCTGTATTCCCAGTGAGTTTAGCTGTTCAAGTGTTAAGTAGGCATACTCAATGGAATAGTCCTTATCAACTTTTTCAGCGGATTCCTTCTTGCTGGTACTATTGCAACCCAAGGCAAAAATTAGTAGAATAATTGCAATGGCATTTGATATTTTTTTCATGGATTTACTATTTAAATGCTCTTTTTTTTCAAAAATCAAACTCCTAACTTTTTAAGAGCCTCACTAACATTATTCTCAATCCTTCTCACGATATCTGACGAATCAGATTTTTGGAACTTTTCGCCGATAATACCTTCATAGAGTTCTATATACCTTTTACTTATTCCATCAACCACAGAATGTGTCATTTCTGGCACCTGCTGCCCGGGTTCTCCCATAAAATCATTTTCCATTAACCATTCCCTCACAAACTCTTTTGAAAGCTGCCATTGAGCTTCGTTGTTCTTAAATCGTTCCTCGTATCCATCGCTGTAAAAATACCTCGACGAATCGGGTGTGTGAACTTCATCAATCAGATATATCTTTCCATCCTTCTTGCCAAACTCATACTTGGTGTCAACCAGAATAAGCCCACGATCACTGGCATACTTCGATCCTAAATCAAAGAGTTTGTAGGTATATTCCTCAAGCTTAATGTAATCCTTTTCGGAAACCAAACCCTCACTAATGATCTCTTCGGGTGATATGTTTTGATCGTGTGCACCCTGCTCTGCCTTTGTTGTAGGTGTAATAATCGGCTTGGGAAATGCCTGATGCTCCTTCATCCCATCGGGTAGTGTGATACCACATATCTTTCTGGCTCCCTTCTTATAATCCCTCCACAAACTGCCCGTTAAATATCCCCTTATTATCATTTCCACAGGAAATGGTTGGCATCGATGGCCGATGGTAACCATGGGATCGGGGGTATCAATCTTCCAGTTGGGAACTATTTCCCTGGATAAATCCAAAAATCTGGAGGCTATCTGGTTTAAAACCTGCCCTTTATAGGGTATCCCCTTGGGAAGTACAACATCAAATGCCGAAATCCTATCGGTTACAACCATCACCATTATGTCGTTTCCCAACGAATAGACATCGCGTACTTTCCCCTTATAAAAATCGGTTTGTCCCGGAAAAATAAAATCGGTTGCTACTAGTGCTCTGCTCATACTATTTATCGTCGTTTAATTTTTTCTTTTCTTCTGCCTTCTGCTTGCTATACTTTTCAAATGCATGAACTATATACTTAACCAGCTTATGCCTAATAATATCCCTTGTATCAAAGTTAATTACTGCCAAGCCGGGAACTTCGGATAGCAACTTAAGGGTAGGAACTAAGCCCGAATCCTCCTTATATTGCAAGTCAATCTGTGTTATATCGCCGGTAACAATAAACTTGGCATTATTCCCCATTCGGGTAAGAAACATTTTAAGCTGGTTAATTGTTGTATTTTGTGCTTCATCAAGAATTACAAAGGCATTATCGAGGGTTCGACCACGCATGTATGCCAGAGGGGCAATTTGAACCGTTCCATCCTCCATATAGTCGTTCAGCTTACGTGCGGGTATCATATCGTTTAGTGCATCGTAAAGGGGCTGAAGGTAAGGATCCAACTTCTCTTTCAAATCGCCCGGCAGGAATCCCAACCTCTCCCCAGCCTCCACGGCAGGACGAGTGAGAATAATACGTTTTACCTCCTTATTCTTCAATGCCCTAACCGCTAGTGCGATGGCTGTATAGGTTTTTCCCGAGCCAGCAGGTCCAATGGCAAAAAGCAAATCGTGGGTAGCGTACTTCTCAACCAGCATGCGCTGGTTGATTGTGCGAGCTTTTATAATTCTCCCGTTATTTCCAAACACAAGGGCATCGCCGGTTTCCTCCTCAATCTTCGAGATGGACTCATCGGTATCGTTAAGCAGATCCCTGATATTATCCTCCGAAAGGCTGTTGAACCGACGATAAAAATCGATGATGAGGTTAATCTTACTCTCAAAGGAATTTATTTCCTGCTCCTCTCCTATCACTTTAATCTCATCGCCACGGGCAACAACTTTTAGCTTTGGAAAATGGTTGGTAATGATGTTAAACTTTGAGTTATTAACCCCAAAAAGCGATAGCGGATCAACTCCCTCAATCAGAATTAGCCTTTCGTTCATCTAGTACATTTTAGTTTCAACAAATTCATCAGCCTTTTGTCAGGTCACAAAGTTAGCAAAAAAGCGTATTCTATTATTCAAGTACCTCAACTTTGAAGAATAAAGGATAGTCTTTAAAAAAGCAAGAAGATAGTTCAGGCATTAAAACGGATAATCATTAGACTTTTAAAAATTCTGAAACCCGCTAAACCGAAAAGAGATAAGCCATGACCTGAAACCAGCACCCAATCCATTGCCCAGCCCCGCCCGTCAGGGTTTGACTCCGATGCTTCGGAGCGAGGGCAGCAGCAGGGCGGTTCAAGCCCTGACTAACAAACAATATGGAAATTGGGGCTTTGCCCCTGAACCCACCTACTTTTTCCCTTGATGGAAAAAGTAGGCAAAAAGATCAAGACAAAACGATGCTACCTCCCGCTCTGAAAAAATCCGAGAATTCTAACCATGTAAACATTCAGGTACAGGAGAGCGTTCCGCTTACAAACCCGGTTGAGGTAAGTATCCACAATGCGCTGGGGGTACTGGTGTGGCAGGGCGCACTTCCTTTACAGCCAACCCTTAGCGTAAATCTCTCTACCCTTAACCCGGGGCTGTACATACTAACGTTAAGGGTAAACTCAAGGCAGATGTCAAAGCGCATCCTGAAATTACCTTTTTAAAGCTCTTTTTAAAAGCTAATTGAGTACCCCTTTTCATAAATAAATCTTATAATTTGTATTCGCACAATACCGGTAATTTCTTTTTTTTAGCCAAATTTGCTATTTATTTCAGAACATGGACAAGGAAAAGAGATCAAATATTACCGTTACCCTAACTACCGATTGGAAGCAGCACGATTTCTATATTGGTATGATTAAAGGTCGGCTTACTTCGTCTTGTCCAAATATTCGTATTATTGACCTTTCGCACGATATTCCCTCATTCAACATCCATCACGCTGCCTTTGTTGTCAGGCATAGTTTCACCTTTTTTCCTCCGGGGTCAATTCACCTGATTTTGGTTAATAGTGAATCGAATTTACTATCCAGACTGCTTGTGGTTGAGCACAATTCCCATTTTTTTGTTTTACCCGACAATGGTATAGTTGGCCTGCTCTTCAGCTCTACGCCCGAAAAGGTTTATGAGGTAAAGTTTAACTCACAGGGGAGTTTCGCATCTTTGGATTGCTTTAACGATATTGTAAAGAATCTTTCCAACGGGAAACCCATTGACTCAATAGGCGAAGCGGTAACAGATTTCAACGTAAAGATCTCGCTAAGGGCAACCATTGACGAATCGATCATTAATGGGAGTATAATCTACATCGATTCCTATAATAACGCCATCACGAATATATCAAAAAGTCTTTTTGAGAGGGTTGGCAAAGGTCGCGATTATAACATCTTTATTCAAAGCAACTACAATAAGATCAATAAATTATCGACTACCTACAACGAAGTTGAACCGGGCGAACTACTGGGACTCTTCAACTCTGCAAACCTCCTTGAAATTGCCATTCGTAACGGATATGCCGCTGAATTACTTAGCCTTAATGTTGGTGGAAGCATTAGGGTAAATTTCCTTTAAAATGGGCAGCTTGAATGCTAATGGCACAACTTTATTATTTGTAACTTTGCAGTCATTGATTAACCTCCACATATTTCTAAAATGACCGAATCAACCAAAGCCTTTGAGCAACTAGTAGAGATAATGGACGAGCTGAGGGAGAAATGCCCCTGGGATAGAGAGCAAACCTTCGAGAGCATCCGCAATTTAACCATTGAAGAAACATACGAGCTGGCAGATGCCATAATTGAAAAGGACTACGAAAATGTGAAGAAAGAGCTTGGCGATCTTCTTCTCCATATCGTTTTTTACTCCAAAATTGCATCCGAAACCAACCTGTTTACCCTTAATGATGTTATCGAGCAAATATGTCAGAAGCTGATATACAGGCATCCGCATGTTTTTGGAACCACGCAGGTAAGCACTGCCACCGATGTGGTAAAAAATTGGGAACAGATCAAGATGTTTGAAAAAAAGGGGAATAAAACGGTGCTTGCAGGGGTTCCAAAATCCCTGTCGGCTCTTATAAAAGCCAATAGAATACAGGAAAAAGTAAAAGCAGTGGGGTTCGATTGGGAAGTGAGAACACAGGTTTGGGACAAAGTTGAGGAAGAGTTGAATGAACTTAAGGGAGAAATCGAAGGAGGTGATCAGGATAAAATCGAAGCTGAATTTGGCGATCTGATCTTCTCGGTGGTCAATGCTGCAAGGCTATTCAATGTCGATCCGGAAACTGCTCTGGAACGCACCAATAAAAAGTTTATCAAACGTTTTGGCTATCTTGAGAGCAAAACCATTAAGCAGGGACGATCGTTGAAAACCATGACGTTGGATGAGATGAACGAAATATGGGAAGAGGCTAAAGGAATTGACAACCAATAGTATTGCACAATGCTGCAGTATATCCTAAAAAAAATTATCTACAGCATTCTTATCGTTTGGGGTGTCGTAACGCTTGTGTTCATACTCTTCAATCTTATCCCCGGCGACCCGGCACGCATGGTAATGGGACAGCGAACCGATGAGGCATCGTTGGCAGCCGTTCGTAGAGACCTTGGGCTCGATAAGCCCATATTCTTCCAGTACCTGAAATATATCAACGATCTTTTGCCGGTTTCGATCCACAACCCTAAAAACCCAAAAAGCTATATATACCTTGATGAAAATGTTTACAAAACGAATGTAACCCTCAAGGTTAGCAAATCAAGATCAATAGTGCTAAAACCGCCCTATCTTCGACGATCGTATCAAAGCGGAAATGCGGTAAGTGCAATAATTGGCAAAACTCTTCCCAATACCTTTATCCTTGCCATTACGGCTATGATCTTCGCAACAATTGTTGGAATTGGGTTTGGAATTTTTGCTGCGCTCGCAAAGGATAGCTGGGCAGATAAGGCTTTGCTTGCTTTTTCTGCCTTTGGCATGAGCATTCCCTCATTCTTTGCTGCCATTCTGTTTGGTTGGCTTTTTGCCTTTGTGCTGGGCGATATCACCGGGCTAAACCTCACTGGAAATCTTTGGGAAATTGATGACTTTGGCGAAGGAATAAAGCTGCAAATTAAAAACTTAATTCTTCCTGCTTTCACGTTGGGAATTCGACCTCTGGCAATTGTTACTCAGCTTAGCCGAAGTTCAATGCTCGAAACCCTCTCGCAGGATTATATCCGAACAGCAAAAGCCAAGGGTCTAACATTCACAAAGGTTATCTGGAGTCACGCACTGAAAAACTCATTAAACCCTGTTGTTTCAGCTGTCTCTGGTTGGTTTGCTTCCCTCATGGCTGGGGTAATCTTTATTGAGTATATCTTCGGTTGGAAAGGGTTGGGATACATTATGGTTAACGCATTGAATAGCTACGATGTGCCGCTCGTTCTTGGATCGGTTATTACCATTTCAATTGTATTTGTGGTGGTTAACTTTTTTGTTGATATAGTCTATTCTCTTCTTGATCCAAGAATTAGGGTTTCCTAACGGGATGAATCATATTTTTTTTAACTTTGGATATTCGCAGGTTAATGATATTCTAAAAATAGTTATTACAAAAAATTAACGAAATAATAAGCACCCATCATGAGAAAAAGAATAGTTGCCGGAAACTGGAAAATGAATACCACTCCCGAACAGGGACTGAAACTTGCCAAAGAGGTTAAAGCATTATTAAATGAAGCACCTGCCGATGTCGAGCTGATTATTGCTCCTCCTTTTACTCACATCGCCAGCATTGCCAATGAGATTAAATCTTGTAGAGTAAAACTTGGAAGCCAGAATTGTTCAGCATGGGAAAAGGGAGCCTACACAGGTGAGGTTTCGGTTGAAATGTTAGCTTCCATTGGCGTGAGCCATATTATTATTGGGCATTCGGAACGGAGGGAATACTTTTCTGAAAGCAGTGAAGTACTACTAAACAAGCTTAAACTGGTTTTAAAATATGGTTTAACACCCATCTTTTGTTGTGGTGAAAAGCTGGACGAACGCGATGCAAATAATCACTTTAACGTTGTTAAATCTCAAATTGAAGAGGTTCTTTTTCATCTCAATCCCAATGAAATGGCGAAAGTGATAATTGCCTATGAACCTGTTTGGGCCATTGGCACAGGACGGACAGCATCGCCTGAGCAGGCAGAAGAAATGCATGGTTACATCCGAAGCATCGTGGAAAAGCATTTTGGCAAAGAAATAGGGCAAGAAATAAGCATACTTTATGGTGGAAGCTGCAAACCCGACAATGCCAAGGAGATATTTGCCAAGCCCAATGTTGATGGAGGCCTTATTGGTGGAGCCTCGTTAGTAGTTATTGACTTTATTGCCATTGCAAAATCATTCCCAAAGTAAGTTATGAACTACTACGAGGTTAAGTTCACCCTATCGCCCTACGACCAGCAGAAATCAGAGATATTGGTTGCCCTTCTGGCCGAAATTGGCTTCGATAGTTTTGAAGATATTGAGGAGGGTGTAAATGCCTTTATACCAGAAAAAAACTTCAATGCTGACAATATTGCTTGCCTCTTAAAAAAGGATCCATTCAGGGAAACTCAAATCTTATATCACCCAAGATTAATTGAAAATCAGAACTGGAATAAAAAGTGGGAGTCAAACTTTGATCCCATTAACATTGAAAACCTATGCAGGATAAGGGCTCCTTTCCATAAGCCCGAAAAGGGTTTTACGCTTGACATCGAAATCGAACCGAAAATGTCGTTTGGGACTGGCCATCACCAAACTACCTGGCTTATGGTAAGGCAAATCTTCAATTTAGATGTAAAAGGCAAAAGGGTTCTCGATATGGGTTGTGGAACAGGAATCCTTGCCATTGCTGCAGAAAAGTTGGGAGCAGAAAATGTTGTTGCCATAGATAACGACCAATGGGCATTCGAAAATGCCACAGAAAATGCTGAAAGAAATTACTGCAAAAAGATACAAGTTTTACTTGGGGATGCTTCATCGCTAAATAGCATGAACTTTGATATTATACTGGCAAATATTAACCTGAACACGCTTATCAACGACCTACCCGTTTATAAAAATTGCTTGTTAAAAAAAGGAAAGCTAATCGTTAGCGGTATTCTTAAATCCGATATTCCCAAAATAAACAAAACTGCCATTGATTTGAATCTTTATCCTTTCGTAGAAGAAAATCGCAACGATTGGTTACTAATTGGATATGAACGCATTAAATAAAAATGGGTATTGAACCTATGAAATCACATTATTTCTTATCATTTATCCAGCAATTGGTAACATGCATATCCATTGGCTTACTTACCTTTTTTTGGAGTCAACCTTGTGCGGCTCAACGCATAACCAAGTTTTCTGAGGAAATTGAAAATTTCCCCTTTCAGCTGCATGAGGTTATAAAAAATCAGCTATCAAAAGAGGATGAACCCTTTTCCGTTGAATTTGCCCAATTATGGGCAGCCGATTTTTTCTCGCCCGAACAGAAAATACAAATAGTTGAAACATCGAACCTATTGCTACGAAAAACCGATGTCAATACTTCGCACTTTATCAATTTGATAAAAATTCTGGTTAGCCTACAGCATAATGAGAAAACCTTAAAAAACTTTGAGCTGTGGTTTAACGGGCTTACATCATACGCAAGCAACGATAAAATATACATTTCGAGCATTGCCCGATTCGTTCAGAATTCACAGACCATTTTCAATAGCAGCACCTTAAAGGTAAACCCTGCACACCAATGGAATGCAAAAACCGATAATTATTCAATTAGCCTTGATTCAACTCTTATCTTTAAGTACAACAATGTCAACCTTGTATGTACAAATGGGAATGATTCAATGTCAATAAATTCTACCCAGGGTATATACAACCCTCTTTCGGAGATGTGGAGAGGAAAGGGCGGAAGAGTTACATGGATTAGGAGCCAATTCCCTGAGGATGAAATCTATGCAACGCTTACCCATTACCAAATTGATCTCACTAAAAACGAATACAAAGCCGATTCTGTTTGGTTTACCAACAAGGACTACTTCAAAGAACCTTCGCTTGGGCATATAAAGGATAGGCTAATCAAAGCCACAAAGCCCGATAATGTTGCTTACCCCGAATTTCACACATACGACCAGCGACATAGGATTAATAATCTTTTTGATGGGGTTGACTACGATGGGGGTTACTACATGTTGGGGACAAAGTTCTTTGGTAGCGGTACTCGCGAAAATCCGGCAGTTATAGAAGTAAAACGAAACGGAAAGGATTTTCTGCGCATTGAGTCCAGAACATACGTTTTCCTTCGTCAATCAGTGGTATCTGACTATGCTAGGGTACGATTCCTCCTGGAAAATGATTCTCTATTTCACACAGGATTAGGGTTTTCGTACAATGATAATACCCGCATGATTACCATTTCCCCCACAGAATTTTTAACAACACAAAGCCCCATCCTAAGTACTTACCATAATTTTTCCATAAACTTTAATCAAATTTCCTGGAATTTGGATAAGGATATAATTGTGTTTGGCCCTCCCATTGGGGCATCGTTGGGAAGAGCTTCATTCGAATCCAATAACTTTTTTAACCAAGAGATTTTTGATCAGATCATGGGTCGCGACGATCAACATCCTCTTTTTGCCATTGCCAACTTTACAAGGCTTATACAAACCAAAACATTCAACGTTGACCAATTCGCAAGGTATATGCGAAAACCCTTGGAGCAAACCCGAATTGTGGTTATGCAAATGGCCATGCTGGGTTACATACTTTACGAATTTGAAACAGGTGAAATTCAAACCCTTCCAAAACTCTACGATGCCATTAGAGCCAGATCGAGCCGGATCGACTACGATGTCATCAAATTTCAATCTTCGTCACAGGGAATTCCAAACGCAGTGCTCAATCTGGCAACCCTTGAGATGGAAGTAAATGGGGTACAAAACGTTTCTGTAAGCGACTCTCAAAACGTGTTTATTTTTCCGGCCAACCAAAGATTAATCCTAAAAAAGAACCGAAATTTTGCGTTCAACGGTATTGTCAGGGCTGGGCTTTTCACCTTTAAAGGAACGAATTTTAACTTCGATTACGAAAACTTCAGCTTTGTGCTTGATGAAATTGAGCAGCTCAACCTCGACTACCAAACTGAAGATTTCGACTTCTATGGCAGGCGTGTACTGAATAGCGTAACAAGTACGCTCGAAAATATTACCGGTGAAATTTATATTGATCAACCCGACAACAAATCAGGGCTGATTGACTACCCTGACTATCCCATATTTAAAAGTACCAAAAATTCATTCGTTTACTACGACGATCCATCAATCCATAATGGCATATACAAACGCGAAAACTTCTACTTCGAGATCTACCCCTTCACTTTCTACAACATCAATAACTTCGAGTATAAGGACATGAACTTCATTGGGTTATTTGAATCGGCTGATATTTTGGGCCCTATTGAGGATACCCTTGTACTTCGTCCTGATAATTCTCTGGGCTTTAAAAGAGAATCACCTCCCCAAGGATTCGCTTTGTATCAAGGCAGAGGCACCTTTTATAATGTTATTGATCTAAGCAATAAGGGGTTGAGAGGTATGGGCGAGTTTACATACATTACATCCCGAACAAATTCCGATGATCTATATTTCTTCCCCGACTCGGTAAGCACCCGTTCCACAGAATTTTCAATTGGAAGGCAGGATGCTGGAATTCAATACCCTGAAGTTATTGGACAGGAGCATACCGTAAAATGGCAACCCTACAACGAGATTCTCTTTGCCTATCGCGGAAAAAAGCCTTTTGTCATGTTCGAACAGCAGGCAAAGTTTACTGGCGATTTAACCCTATCCCCCCTTGGATTAATCGGTTCTGGTTTGATGGACATGGAAAAAGCACGGCTCACCTCCAACCTTTATGAATACAATTCGGCCGATTTTAAATCAGATAAAGCAAGCGCTGAATTCAACGTGGTTGGTAGCGATAGCTTGGCACTAAGCTCAAAAAATCTGAGCGCATATATCGACTTTAATAAGCGAAACGGCGAATTCAGAAAGATTGACCAGAGCATTTACGCCCTTATGCATCCCATGATGTACGAATCGCATCTCGATGAATTTGTATGGTCGATGAATCAAAACGAACTGACCATTTCGACACCCACATACCAACAATATGTCGAGATGGGTAAGTTTTATGTCTCAGGGATGATCGATAGGGATACATTACCCCCCGGATCACTATTTTACTCAACATGGCGGGGTGAAGATTCGCTTTACTTCTTTGCACCCAAAGCAAAATACAACCTACGAAACCCAAACCTAAAAGCCGACTCCGTGAGGTACCTTGTTGTAGCCGATGCCATAATTTATCCCAATAATCAGAAGGTTGAAGTTGATGCAAAGAAAAGGATAATGCCTTTACGAAAATCAGAAATAATTGCAAACTATACCCAAAAGTACCATAGGATCTACGACGCAGAGATAACCATTCCGGGAAGAAAAAAATATTATGCAAAAGGTACTATCGATTATGTTGACGAAAATGACTCCATTCAAAAAGTTAAGCTTCGAGAAGTGGGAGTTGACACTCAGGGTAACACTTTTGCAAAAACGGTATTGACTGATCCAGATAAATTTAAAATGAGTTCTCGCTTTGGTTTTATAGGTGATGTGGATATTTTCGCAAAGGAAAAGTTCTGGCAGTTTGATGGTGGTGCTCAACCTATTTACGATTGTCCACAGATAAAGGCTAGCAACTTGAAGTTTAAAGCAACCATTGATCCTTCAAGCATATTTATCCCCTTACCCCCTCAACCGATAAACCTTAATAAGGTAACCCTTATCTCGGGTAGTGTTATTACTGTTGACTCAATACATCTCTATCCTTCTTTCATAAGCGGTCGTAAAACCTTTAGCGATAAAACGCTTATCAACGCAGATGGATTTTTACATTATAATAGCAGAAGAAATCGCTTTATGATAGGCTCAATGGATAAGATTAACAACCCCGACACAACAGGCAATCTCATTGGGCTTACAACAGATTTTTGTATGCTTTTTAGCGAGGGAACTATTCAATTTCCAGTTAATTTAGGCCAAATCAAGAACTTTACAACTGGTAACCTAATCCACAAACTTGAGGATAGTACCTTAACCATGGACTTAATACTTTCCCTTGATTTCCTTTTCAATCAAGCATCACTCGAAGCCATGGCCAATGAAATAATTGGACATTCAGAACTATCATCTGTTGATCTAAACCGAAAAGTCTTTCATAAAGCCCTGTATGAGCGTACAAATCAGCAAGAAGCAACAGCAGCAATTAATCAGATCAAACTTTTTGGAGCAATGAGCCAAATCCCAAGCGGTTTTCAGAATACTATCACCTTTACTGATCTAAAAATGAAATGGGATCATATAAACCGTTCCTTTGTCTCTTACGGGAAAATTGGAATAGGTACAATTGGCAATCTTCAAGTTAATAAAAAGGTTGATGGATTTATTGAAATCATTAAACGGAATACAGGCGATTGGATGATGATGTACCTTCAGCTCAGTCCCGATAAATACTACGTTTTCTACTATGTTAAAGGGTCTATGCAAGTATCTTCACATAATGCTGCTTTTACCGATCCCATTAAGGTTATGAAAAGCAAGGATAGAAGAGTAAAGGTTAAAGCAGGACAAATACCGTTCAATTTTGTTGTAGGTACAAGAAGAGAATTGCAAAGGGTTAGAGAGCGCTATGCAGAACTTACTGGTATAAGGTTTGACGATGATAAAGAACTTGAAGAAATGATCTTCGAAAGCGAAATTGTTGAGGATAACATCGATGATAAAAAGTGAGTGTCAAAAACCCAAGTAATCATAAAATAGTAATTGAAAATTATTTTTCAGGAGCATTTAATTTTCCATGAAAATTTTGCTAATCACGTGGAATCTCAAGTATTTCCATATCACTAAAACCATTGCCATCAATGGTTAACCTTATGGCTGTTCTTAAATTATGAAATCCACTACTACCAGCAGCACCGGGATTTATAAAAAGAAAATCAAACTGCTTGTCGTAGATAACCTTTAGAATGTGTGAATGACCACATATAAATAAAGCTGGTGGTTGGTTCTTTATAATTGGAAGTATTTCTTTATCGTACTTTCCCGGAGAACCACCAATATGAGTGATTAAAACATCCACATCTTCGCAGTTAAAACGTAAAATCTTTGGATAAATTCCACGAATTTTCGAGTCATCAATATTTCCATGTACTGCCCTTAATGGTTTAAATGTAGCTATTGTGTTGGCTGTCGAAAGGTTTCCTATATCACCAGCATGCCATATCTCATGGCAATCATTTAGAAAATCAGACAACTTTTCATCCCAAAATCCATGGGTATCGCTAATGATTCCAATTCTTTTCATTATTATTCACAATTACTACCTTTGTAAAAATACAAATTTACATGCAATTATTCTATAATCCACAGGTTTCAAACCAAACTATTACCCTTTCAGAGGAAGAATCCAGACATTGCATTAAAGTTTTACGGATGGGGTTAGATGACCAAATCCAGGTGATTGATGGCAATGGGAATCTTTATATTTGCAATATTATCGATGCCAATCCAAAACGATGCATTGTTAAGATAATTAGTAAAAATAGTGATATTGAAAAGCGCAACTTTCATCTTCATATTGCAATTGCACCAACTAAAAGTATCGACCGATTTGAGTGGTTTCTGGAAAAAGCCACTGAAATTGGCATCGATGAAATAACCCCTATGCTCTGCGAACATTCTGAAAGAAAAGTAGTAAACCTAGAAAGGCTCGAAAGGGTGCTGGTTTCAGCCTTAAAACAATCGATTAAAGCAAAATTACCAAAGTTAAATCCCTTAACCTCCTTCGAAGGAATTATAAAAGCCTCTAACGAAAATAAAAAACTCATTGCCTACTGTGGCAATTTTAATAACCCTCACGCTCAAGATTTTATTAAAAAGGGTGAAAGTGTAATCTTCCTAATTGGACCCGAAGGTGATTTTTCTCCTAAAGAGGTTAACGTGGCCGCCCAAAATGGTTTTACCGTCGTTGGGCTTAGTACTTCACGGCTACGTACCGAAACAGCCGGACTTGTTGCAACTTCAATAGCTAACATTGTAAATGGCATGTAACCGTAAACATTTTATTAGGATTTTTTTTCTCCCATATACCAAAAGTATATTTCAAAATAGAAACGGATTTATTCTATATATCAAATAATAAATCAAACTTTCATAGTGATTAAATAATAATTAAATTATTTTTGTTTCGTTTAAAATTCAACTTAATTATTAGTGAATCATAGCACAACTCATTTAGCCACTTTTCTTATAACTATTTAATTATATGAGATTTGCATTTTTTTTAACTGGTTTATTTTTGTCAACTCTTACAATTCAAGCTAAGGCAGAATGGATTCAAATAGACAAAAATAGAAGTACCAAAACATCACCCCGTTCGACAATTATTCGTAGCGATGAGAATGGTATAGAAATTAAATTCGAAATTTTTGGTTTCGAATTAAAAACCTTTAACGCTGATGGAAACACCTATCAGAGCGTTGATCTTTTAACTGAAATTTTTACTAATACAACTGGGAGTCCCGAATTGCCCTACATCGCTCATGTTCTTGCAATTCCCGATAAAGCTGGTATTTCAGTAGAAGTTTTAGAAACTGGTACTACATTTACTTTTAGTGACATTAAACTCCCCCCGTCCCGTACAAGCTGGTGGGAAGGTGAAGAGGAATCACCATATATAAAAGATTCAGAAATTTATCGTTCTTCAAGTCCATATCCAACTATGCTTGCAAGCATGGATACCCCTTCAATTTTTCGAGACTTTAGGATTTCTCGGCTTTCAGTTTTTCCCATTCGTTATGTACCTGAAAAATCTGAAGTTCAAGTTATCTCATCAATTACTGTGAGAGTAAAATTTGATGAAGGAGAAGTTATCAATCCAAAAACAACACCCAAAAGAAGCATTTCTCCTTCATTTGCCCAGCTCTACCGAAGTTTTATCATTAATTATCAGGATGTTCTTGATAAAGAATATAATGGCAAAGAAAATGGTAGAGAAGTCATGCTTTGTATTATGCCAGATGTTTTCTTTGAGAGTTTTCAGGTTTATGCCGATTGGAAACGACAAAGCGGTATTGATATTCATATCACCAAATTCAGTGACATAGGGGCTACTGCAAGTAACCCAAACACCATAAAAAATCATATTACTGAAGCATATCAAACTTGGGAACATCGACCAACCTATGTGTTGATTGTTGGTGATGATGGCGTTTTCCCAAAAAAGATAGTAACATATCCTAACTACTCTTTTCCCTGGGAAGAATTCTTTGTTACAGTTGAAGGAGATGATTATTTCCCCGAAATGATGATTGGCAGGTTTACCAATCAGGAGGATTATCGTATGCAAGTGATGATCAATAAGTTTATTCTTTATGAAAAGCACCCATATACTGAGGATACAAGTTGGTTCAAAAAAGGAATCTGTTGTTCGAATAATGCCTACGAATCGCAGGTTGAAACTAAAAGGTTTGCAGCAAGTATGATGCTCGATTATGGTCAATTCACATCAGTGGATACCATGATGAGCAACGGGACAAGCTGGGGATCAAATTGTACTTATTCTTTAAGCCATATTTTAAGTGCCATTAATCAGGGACGAAGTTTCTTAAACTACAGAGGGGAAGGTTGGAGTTCTGGGTGGTATGCCAGTTGCTATAGCTTTAGCACCAGCGATGTCTCAAATCTCAGCAACGGTCAGAAGTTCACTTTTGTTACCAGTATTGGCTGTGGGGTGGCAATGTTTGATACTTATGGAGGGAACTGTTTTGGAGAAGAATGGGTTCAACTTGGTACTTTAACAAATCCAAGGGGTGGAATAGGTTTTATAGGTCCTACTTCCAACACTCATACTACATACAACAACAGAATTGATAAAGGTATTTACGTTGGTATGTTTCAGGAGGGTATGGATACACCCGGACAAGCACTAACTCGTGGT
>CAZDXY010000020.1:0-18025 GCA_964509385.1 uncultured Rikenellaceae bacterium | reverse complement strand
CCTCCCTGTTGTTAATGCCATAATCACAATTACAGGAGATGAAGTTTTTGCAACAGGTTATACCGATGAAACTGGTAAAGCTGTAATTGATTTAATGCCTTTACTATCAGGAAATTTAACCGTTACTGTTAGAGGGAAGAATGTTATTCCCAAACAGGGAACAATTGAAGTAAGTCAACCCAATGAACTAATTGAACCATCTGGGTATCCTGAAATTGTTGACATTAATGGGAATCAAGATGGAAAGATAAATCCAAACGAAACTTGTAATATATCGTTCACATTGAAAAATTGGGGTGATACAATGGTTGGCAATGTTAAGGCTATAATATCATCTGAAGATTCAAATATTCAGATTATAACCGTTGATCCAATTTCTTATGGAAATATTGAGCCCAATGAATATGCAACTAGTGAACCATTCCAATTCTTTGTGAAACCAAACTGTCCCGTTAACTATAGTATCCCAATTAAATTGAATATTGTTAGCAGTAACAACTCTTGGGATTACTTTTACAACCTTGACGTTAAAGGTTGTCAACTTTTTTTCAAAAACTTTGTCGTTTTTGACACATTGTCTCCCAATCCAAATTTTCGTATGGATCCAGGCGAAACTGTTGCATTGGTCTTGTCAATAATTAATTCTGGAGAAGATATTGCACCCGATGTAATAGGTATTTTATCCTGCGATGATCCAAACATTTCGATAAGTAATTCAATTAGTGCATTCGGAACATTATCCATAAATGACGATGCAACAAATCTTGAAGATTCATTTATTATAAGTATTCACGAAGATTGCCCTACAGGTTATTTTGCAGTATTTTCACTCAAACTATACACTGAGAATGGATATTATCCCTATGAAACAACTTTCAACTTTTCATTACCCATCTCTAAGTTGGTACCATCTGATTACACTGGACCTGATCAGTATGGCTATTTTGCATACTCCAGTGATGATACTTTTTATGACCAAAGGCCTAATTTTAAGTGGTTTGAATTAGTTGGTGTTGGTAATCAGATTGAATTACCTGCACAAAGTGATTATACCATTACAGTAGATTTACCATTCCCTTTTAAGTACTATGGCATTGATTATGAACAACTACGCATTTGCACAGATGGTTGGTTAGCCTTTGGCAGTGGATCACAAACTACCTCAGAAAATACCACCATTCCCAATAATGACAATGTAAATAATATGGTTGCAGTTTTTTGGGATGATCTGTATGACGATGAATTTTACTTTGGTAAAATCTTCTACTACCACGATGTCACAAACCATCGTTTCATCGTTGAATGGGATAGCATTTCTCATAATAACTTTGTTTCCGAACCAGTTAAAGAGGTTTTTCAAGCCATATTGATTGATCCTGCCCATCATAATACCTTAACAGGCGATGGTGAGATTATACTTCAATATAAGGTGGTAAATCAGCCCGAAACTGTAACCGTTGGCATTGAAGATCATACCCAAAGTGTTGGTTTGCAGTATGTTTATAACTCAAATTATGATCCCACTGCTTCTCCTTTGGTTAATCATTATGCCATAAAATTCACCACTCAACCTCCATCGGTATCAACACCTGTTTCTGTTGAAGAGAATTTGAATAATATTATAAACTCAAACTCATCATTAAAACAAAATTATCCAAATCCATTCAGCGATAATACAACTATTAGCTATTTGTTGGTAGAACCAAGTTTTATAAAACTTGACATATTTAACATAACAGGGGAACTTATTAGGACCCTATTTAGCGGCAAACAACCAGCAGGTAACTATACCCTGAAATGGGATGGTAGAAATAGTTGCGGTGCAATTGTACCTCCAGGAATTTACATTTATCGATTACATTCGAATAGTTCCTATGAGAGTATGAGAATGATCAAATTAAAGTAAATGTGTAAATTTTCATCAATAAACAACCTCAAGGTTTATTTCTTAAATCATAGGTTTAAATACCTATGATTTAAGAAATCTCCAAAACCCAATCATGATTAATAGAAAAATAATCACAACATCAAAAAATGTATAGCCTGCAAATTCTGTTAATTATAATTGTGGTTGCAGCAATTGCTGGAGTGATTGAATTCCGTCGTCATCAGAAGAGGATACTTTCAATTCCAATCCGAATTCATGTCAATGGTACAAGAGGAAAGTCGAGCGTTACTCGTTTGATAGGTGCAGGGTTAAGAGCAGGTGATATATCTACCATTACAAAGGTTACAGGAACATTCCCCCGTCTAATCCTTGAGGATGGAACGGAAACTTATATCCATCGTAAATCCATACCAAATATCATTGAACAATTATCTATTGTAAAGTATGCTGCTAATAAGAAGGTACAAGCTTTAGTAATGGAGTGCATGGCTCTTCAGCCTCAATACCAAATCATTACAGAAAGCATGATGATTCATTCCAATGTTAGTGTGATGACAAATGTAAGGTATGATCATATTGATATTATGGGGCACACCCTAGCTGAAATTGCAGCAACTCTTGGTGGAACTATTCCACAAAACCAAATTCTGTTCTCTGCCGAATGCAATAATCCTGATCTCATAAAAATTATTGCTGATGAACGAAATACCAAAACTTATTTTACTGATTATAAATCAGTTTCTCTTGAGGAAATGAAGCATTTCAGCTACATCGAGCATAGGGAGAATGTTGCATTAGCTCTTGCCATTTGTCAGCATCTTGGTGTTGAAAGAAATGTTGCTCTCGAAGGCATGTATAGAGCAATACCCGATGCCGGAGTACTAAAGGCATTTAAAATTGAAGCATATGGGAAAAAAATTGTTTTCTACAATGCTTTTGCAGCAAATGATCCTGACTCTACCCTAATGGTTTGGCAAAAAATCCGTGACGAGATTGGTTTCTTCGAAACCAAAATTGTTCTACTAAATACTCGTCAGGATAGGCTTGATAGGGCCCGGCAATTAGCTGAAATGGTAGCAAAAAAAATTGGTAACGAGATCAGCCTAGTAATGCTTATAGGACAATCGTGTGACATTGTAGAAGGCTTGCTAACCGATAATGGTTTGCAATCAAATAAAATAATCAACCTTGGTTGGACAACTCCCGAAAATGTTTTCGAAGGGGTACTTTCTGCAACCTTTAAACAATCGTCAATTGTTGCCATTGGTAATATGGGGGGCATCGGTGCCCAAACCGTTGAATTTTTTGAAAATAGAAGCTTTTAACTATGATTGAAATTGCCATTACTCTAGGATTAATCCTTAGCCTACTCTCTTATGAGATATTTGGTCTTGCAGCTGGAGGAATTGTTGTTCCTGGCTATATTGCATTGCAACTTTCTAATCCTGAAAGGATTGCCGGGATTCTTATTGTAAGTCTTCTTACATATCTTATAATCAAGGTTTTAAGCAACTACACGTTTTTATATGGCCGACGCCAAATGGTACTCTGTCTGCTGATAGGTTGTTTATTGGCAAATTTTTCCAGGCAATTCCTTTCTATCGATATTGCTGCTTCAACCATCGAACTTCATGCAGTTGGTTGGGTAATACCAGGATTAATTGCTCACTGGTTTAGCAAGCAGGGTATTTTTAAAACCTTAACAGTTGTTTTTGTATCCTCAGTCCTGGTGAGACTGGTTTTAATAATTCTCTTCATGGGAGCTCTTCTTCCAAAATAATTTTAAAGAATAAGAAGATATGCGAAAGTTCAGGGCAAAATCAAATATTGTTTTAGGATTACTCTTCCTTTTATCTCTTCTTGCATTTATTGCAGTTGAAAATAGCAAAAAGGATGTTCGTCAGAAATGGTATAACGAAAAATTAGAAGCAGCCATCTTATCGAAGAATGCTGCTAATTACCTAAAATCCTTCCGACTCGAGGAGGGAGTCTTTATTGATGCAGTGAACGACCCCAATCAAACCGCCCTTATAGGACAAGAATATTCACTAATAACAACTGATAGAGGCTATATCGATGCTAAACTTTCATCAACAAATCCCAATCTTGCTGCAGTAATAGTTCAGTATCTTAAGGAGGCTGGAGTTACAGAAGGCGATAATGTTGCTGTTGCTGTAACAGGTTCATTCCCTGCCCTTAATATTTCAGTTATTGCAGCTCTAGAAGTATTAAAATTAAATCCCATTATCATCTCTTCAGTGGGTGCATCCAATTATGGGGCCAACGATCCATATTTCACCTGGCTTGATATGGAATCAGCGCTTTACGAAGCACAAATATTTAAGAATAAATCTTTTGCCGCTTCCATAGGTGGAGGTTTTGATATTGGTCGTGGGTTAAGCCCTGAGGGACGAGATCTGATCGTAGAGGCAATTAAAAGAAATGATGTAATATTTATCAATGAGGATCATCTGGAGAAAAACATTGCAAAACGTATGGAAATATATTCACAGCACAGCCAGGGAAAACCAATTAAGGCATTTATTAATGTGGGAGGAGGTATTGCCAGCCTTGGACACACTGTTAATAGCGAACTTATACCATCTGGACTTACAAAGAACTTGCTAATGAGAAACTATCCCGTTAGAGGTGTTATTGTTCAAATGGGCCAGAGTGGTGTGCCAATTATACAGCTAATGAATATAAGGGAAATTATCAATAAAAATGATCTTCCCTACAGCCCTATTCCCCTCCCATCACCAGGAGAAGGTGGAATATTTATTCAGAAAAAATATGATCTTGTGGTAACCTCAATTGCTACACTTATCCTAGCTATAGTGGTAATTTTTGTTTTTATTAGCGAAAGGAAAAATCATCGTTTAGGATCTGATATTGTAAACACTCATACGCCTTTGTTATCGCAAGAAGTAAATAGTGAAGATGAATTAATATAACAGAAACATATAGGATATTAACATACAATTCAAATGATTATGATGAAAATAATATATTTACTTTCTTTTCTGTTAACATTACTCAATACTAGTTTGATTGCACAAACTACACAAAGAAAGATTCTTACACCTTCAGTATACAGGAAAGAAATAGCTGTTAATGTTGAAGGAAAGATAAGAATCTACTACCTACTTGACACAAAGAATAAATCTGTTATTACTGTAAAAGGACCAGGTAAACTTCAACTTTTAACTCGTGCTCAGTTTATTCCAAGCCAAAAGGGGAAGTTGGGATACGAAATTGTATACTCCATTAATGGAGGTGATTCTCAACGACTAAAGATAAAATCGGTTGATCGATCAACAAAAGCCACTTTTATTGATGGAACATTAGGCGTACCAGGTCAAATACAAGAAACTGAAATATTACTTGGCAGAGGGGATCATACCATTGAGTTTATCTTACCCGAAAATTCTCCCGGAGTTGTAGTACGTTACCAATTTACTCCAACAAAGGAGAAAAAAAGGGAATGGATTGGATTCTATTCTGCAAAATCGCCCGAAGTAGTCGAACTTGTTGCCAATGAATCTAGAGTAACCTACTATCGCTTTTCAACCGAAAAACCATTAAAAGTTGAAGTCATTGGACCAACCGAATTGAGGGTTTTTACCAGAGTAGAGTTTAAGTATAATATGCGGGGCAACGTAAACTATCGCATTCAGGTTAAAAACGAAGATAAAGTTATTAGTACATATCAACTCAGTAGCCGAAGATCCGAAGTTACTACATACATAAAAGAGAAGGAACTGATTCCAGGAAAAGCCTGCGAATTTATTATTGATGTACCCCCTGGAAAGCAAATTTACGAGATAATCCCTCTTGATAAGGACAAAAATACCATTCTCGGCAGATTGATGATTCCAAAAAAGGATGTAAAGGTTAAGAATTAACCAACCTCTTTTTATATGATGTTACTCTAAACCTGAATAATAAATAATTCATGCTCCAGCAAAATCATAAAATAATCATCCAACTAACCATATCTTTTTACAGGTCTATGGTTGTATTTTTATTCATTTTAATCTCTGCAAATTTTTCAACAGCTCAGGAAACCAAAACAACAAAAGAAATAAAACAGACAAAACAGCCAACGATTAAGAAAGATGATAAAAGCAAGAAGAAAACTAAATTCGCTGATTTTAGCGCTGAGGTTGGCCTTTCAACAACCTACGATGACAATATCCTAAAATACTCCGAAAAGTACTTAAGCAGGTTCTTGAATCGGCAGGACGAAGGCCGTTTTCACATTAACACATACGATGATCTTGTCTTTCGTCCCACTTTTAAAGTTTCTGCCCGAAAAAGAATTTTTGGTAAACTCCGATCGGAATTTGACTTCCGGTTCAATCACACACAGTATATTATGAATACTATTAAAAACTGGGATTTCTTTCTTATCAGCTACCGGCAATACCTGCCCAACCGAAGAAACTTCAGGTTAAGCTACAGCTACATTCCAAACTTTTATATACGGCATTTCAGGGACGATGATTGGGCAAATGTAATTGGCTACATTCCCGAAACTTTCAAACCCATGAGTTTTTCAAAACAGAATTATGGTTTTTGGTTTCATAATACTTTCTTTAAGAATACAGGTCTCAGGCTTACTTTTGATTACTCAAAGTATTACTACAACACAAACTATATCGAGTACGATTCAGATGATCTGAGCTATGGACTAACGCTATTTCAACCCTTGGGAAAACAAGTTCGCCTTCAACTTAAACATTCCTTTACTTATTCATTCGTAAAAGGATATGATATGCCCGGAGAGACTAGGGAAACCTCTGACGATTCAGATGCCACCTTTTATGACAACACCTTTACTGCCAGCATAGCTTATAGCTTACCTAAAATATTAAATCTTGATCATAATGTATCAGCAGAAGGCCGCTTGGGAAAACGAACGTTCACATCGGAAAAGTATTATGTGCTTGACCCTCTGCATGCAGGTCGTATAGACATAAACTACTACCTATCTCTTTCCTATGGCCTTAACATATCAAAATCTGTTAATTTATCCATTGATTACGTTAAATATAGACGAAATTCCGATACAATGGCAGATGAAAACAGAATTCTTGTTTCTGAAGAAAAAACATACCGACAAAATCAAATAGGCTTTTCGATAACTTACAGCTTTAACCTCTAATGCAAACCATAATCACATTATCAACCATGTCTAAATAAAACCTTTTGAATATGAACCGTTTATCAATTTTTTGCCTTATAGTTTCTTTACTGACTACAAGTTGTGGAAAACCTAGCGATCCGGATATGATATACGATTCTGGTGGGTATTCCGTGATCAGCCGTTTTTTAACCCCAGGAAATTCTCAGGATGTTGTTAAAAATGATACACTTCTTTGTTTTGCCCAGGGTGAAGGAGGATTACTTATAGTTGATATTAAAAACCCAAAAAATCCTTCAATAGTCTCAGTTACAACCCAAGGTGTTCGTGGTTATTCACGAAGGATTGCCCGGAAAGAAAATGTGGTTTATTTGTGCGCGGGTACATTTGGATTATCTGTTGTTGATATTACAAACCCTTATAATCCTGAGGTTACCGCTTCAAACGTTGGCATGAAACCAGCAAAGGATGCTTACATTAAAGACGATTACCTTTTTGTTTCAACAAGCGAACAGGGTGTAAAAATTGCAGAGATAACAAATCCTCGAATACCAGAGATTAAGGAAGGACCTCAAACCAATGGCTATGCCAATGGTGTTGTAATTAATGCAGATAAAACCCTGATGTTTGTAGCTTGTGGCGAGATGGGCTTGAACATTTTCGACATTTCTATCTTTGATGAAGGTTATGGAGAATACCCAATGGTAGCTTGGATCGATTTCCCCGGCTATGCCGAATCTGTTGTCTTACACAATGAACTTCCCATTGCCTACGTTGCCAGCCGATGGGCTGGAGTTCAAATTATCGACTTCTCCGACATAAATAACCCAATAATTGCTGCAACCTATGAAACGGGTGGTGTGGCAAACGATTTAGCATTTTACAATAATAAACTTTATGTCTCAACACAGAAGGCAGGGTTACAGATTCTCGATGCAACTCACCCTACTAGCTTAAAGAGAATCGGTTGGGTCAATGCAAAATATGCTCTTGGTTTCGATTTTGACGAGGATTATATATACATAGCCGATGATATTGAAGGTCTGATTATAGTAAAAATCCCAAAATAATTGAAAAAGGAAAGAATGGATTCCACATCAAATACTGTTCAAAGGTATGAATATGTCGATCAGTTTCGTGGTTTCATTGGGGTATTAATGCTTTTAGGGCATTGTTCCTACTACCTAAATTCTTTCTGGAAACAACTCAATGAGTATGATCCTCTTTTTCCTTCGTGGGGTCAATTTGCACTCCGATACATGGGATATATTTGTGCCCCTGGTTTTTTAATAATGGCTGGCGCAATGATATGGCTATCCTTCACCAAAAATACTAAGAAGGGTTCTACACCATGGCAAGCCAAATGGCATCTGATTCAACGTGGTTTATTTTTGATAATAATTCAAATAACTTGGGTAAACTCTTCATGGGGAGGTTTTCAATCTTTTAACCCGTGGCATCTCGGTATTATCTCAACCATTGGCTTCTCCATGATTTTTTTAACATTGATAGTATCATGGAATTGGCAGTATCGATTATCACTTGCCCTTTTCATTCTTGCATTACATCCGATTCTTATCATTATTAACTATAACCATTCCATTTCCTCATTCAGCTATTTAATGGAAACTCTAATAACATCTGGTAGTTTTAATAAGTATCCGGTTATTCCATGGTTTGCTCTCGCATTATTAGGTTCTGTAATGGCTACAGGCTGGTTTCAACTTTGGAAAACTCATAGTAAAAGGTTGATTATGGGAATTGGAATTGGCTTTATTGCTTTATGCTTGGCTTTCATAGTAAGGCTTTTTAGAGGATATGGAAATATTCTAGATTTTTCCAGCTTTGGTACCTACTCCTTTTTCCTTGATCAGAAATATCCCCCTAGCCTTTTTCACAACCTCTGGTTCTTTGGATTAGTTGTTCTGGGAGTAACCCTTTTCATGGTTTTAGGAAAAGTATTTCCAAAACTCTTAACCATCTTTAGCATACCCGGAAAAGTACCATTATTTTTTTACACCATACATCTTGCCATTTTAGGGATTTTCATAAAACGGTTCGACTTTTTCTACCGCGAAGGGAGTATATACACTACCCTTATCGGCTTTATAATAATGCTTGCCATTATGCTTCCACTCTCTAAATGGTTCTATGGTATTAAGATCAAAAGCAACAACTTCTTTATTCGAATGATTTAACCAAAGGGCTCTCTATGCGATGTAGTTTCCATAACATATTGCTATTCATTCTGATTGCACTAATTACCAATGGGTGTTCAACCAGAATTGAGAATCCTGTAATTACCTCCAGCTCAACAATAACATTCGTACCCAAGAATAACCTTGACGTAAATGCTGAAATTTTACTGTCTACTAGGGTTAACCCTAAATCGGGAAACCCTCTTCTTCCCAATATCATTTTCCCCATCAAAGAGGATGAATATCTGCGTGCCTTTGTTTATTTAGAAAATCGATTTGCTTTGGGTAATCGTCCTCTTATGTTCCACCTCGATTGGGTAAACCCCAACGGTACCTCTATTTTCTGCAAGCAATTCAGCATAGAACCTTACGACTCAACCACTACCCTAAACAGCACTATCGCCCTTAGTCCTCAAAACCGAATTCCTGGAGAGTACAGGTTAAGGGTTTATCTCTTCCGAGAGTTGATTGCTGAAAAGCTATTCACACTTCAGTCTCTTGATGAATATAACCCTGATGAAAACTCTGACCTTTCGGCCATAATACATTTTGGGAGCCGTGCCGATAGGAAAACTGGTAAAATCCTTTCACCAGATTCAATTTTTACCATTTCAAAAAAGTCATGGATACACTCGTATGTTGAGCTTACCAATCGCTTTGCCTATGGTAACGAAGACCTTGACTTCAGAGTTGAATGGATTGATCCAGATGGTAAAGCATTCTTTGCCCGAACAATTAACCTACTTGCCTCCGATTCTTCTTCATACTTGAAGAGTTCTGTTTCTTTTTCTCCAGAAACAAGAAAAGAAGGGACTTACTGTTTACAAATTAAACTTTTTAGGCAGATAATTGCTGAGAAAAAATTTGAAATACAAGTAATTGAAGCAAAACCAGAAGTTAGTAACGCCAGCGCAAGAGTCTCAATTTCAATGTGTAGTTCAATCGACAAAAAAACAGGGCAACCCATCAATATCAACAAAGTATTCAGCTTATCCAAAAAGGCACGTGTTCATGCCCATGTACAACTTTTTGATGTTGATAATCCTGATTGTAAACCCCTCGTATTTCATCTGGCATGGGTTGATCCCAATGGCAAAACTTTCTTCAGAAAACCATTTGAGTTAAATCAAATAATTTTACCAACAACAATAAGTACTTCAATTTCAATAGAACCCGAAAGCAGGCAATCTGGAAATTATTTGCTGCAAGTTTTTCTGTTCAACAAGAAAATTGGACAAGAGTCGTTTCAGTTAGTATTGGATAAAGACACTGAGTAGCCCTATCCTACGAAGAAGTCCAGAACATTTAGTGCTTTCCGTGCAGGTACCTGATAGAACTCGGTATACCTGCATTTAGTGCAAGTAAAAGAGCTAAACTTCCGATTCTGAATGTTGAAAAGCTTTGTAAAAATACTCCCGGCAATGTAAGCCTCGCCAAGCTCAAAATCCTTTCCACCGCACTTAGGGCAGGGCTGTTTGGAACGTACTAATTTCCCCATAATCAATTAATTAGTTATTTTGCTTGCAACCATTCTACTTTGCTACTCATAATTCTTTCCTTTGATATCCAGGTATCGTAAATGTAAAACCCTACTATCATAATAATTAATGATATAAAACCAGCAAAACCTGTAACCCCAACTGTGAGATCGTTACCTCCATCAATTACAAGAAACGCTAGACCAGCAGTTCCGTTGAGTACTCCATGCATTACTGCAGCGACTATTACCGATTTTGCTTTAATGGTGATGTAACTGATCAAGAATGACAGCAGGATACACCAAATCACCATCATTATTACACCTATCTGGGGATTTTGAGGGTAATTGTGTCCCTGAAGAATTAAGGGTGCGTGCCAGAATCCCCATATTGCGCCAATTACAATAGAGGTCTTAACAAACGACTTTCCCCTGAATTCCCTTAGCATAAAACCCCTCCATCCCAGTTCCTCTCCAAAACCAGCAAGTGCGTTGATGGAAATGCCTGCTAGTAACCCCTGTATGAGCGTCATAAAGAAGGGGTGTATGGGCATCATCTTAAACGAAAGCTTCATCTGCTCAATTTCCTCGGCCGAAAGCATCGCCTCGTAACGCTTAAACATCCCTGACATATCTGGAGTGAATGTAACATCTGGAAACAAAAGGCTAACCCCAAGGGTTATGATCCCCAAAAATGGAGGTATTAGTATGGCAACTAGCAACCAAATATTGAAATTGAAGGAGATTTGCATGCTTTCCTTTATCTTCTCCTTGTAGATAACCTTCTCAATGAGAAGAACCGTGAGCATGGGGACAAACATGTATGCCGATCCTAATATCATTGCGTTTATCCCCGTAAAGGAAACCCCTAACGCATAAAATATCAATGCTATCGAGAAGTTAACCGTAAATGTTATTATCAGAAATAACGATAATTTGCTAATTCTTTTCATCACTTTTTTTTCCTTTTAAACGCCCTGCTTTTTTTAGAGCTTGATCAATAATCCACTCTATCTGACCATTTATGCTACGGAACTCATCGGACGACCACTTCTCAAGTGACTCCAGCTTCTCCGGATCGATCCGTAGCACAAATGATTTTTTCTTATTCATAACAAAACTGTTTAGTTCATAAGATTGAACCTTTCAAATTCAATACTTTAATCGCTATTTCCAATCCTTGCTGACCGAGGTTTTCATGGTGATTAGAAAATCCTTAAACCTTCTGTAGGTTTCATCAAACTTTTCGGGAATTATCCAATCCTTTAACTCTACTCCTACCACCAATTTGTCCTTGAGTACATCAACCTCAGGCAGATAATTCGAACCCATTACAATTTTTACCGGTGAATACTTCTCCCACAAATCCAAGTAGATATTAACAAGTCGAACATTCAGAACACGCAGAATAATTTCGATATTATTCGTGTTAATTCTAAGATTTGTATCTAAATATGAATCACCGGTGGTTACCCTTTTCTCACCCGAAAGGAAATCATACCAGAAATGCTTTGAGATTATCGCCTCAAAATTATGGGCAAAAATTGGCAGTGCAGTGTAAACCCCCGAGAAGGTTGAACTTACATAAGCCTTTGCAGCATATGAATCGGAAGCAAAATACACAAATTCACTATCCTGTAAGCAACATACCTTGGAGTTAAGAATCCTATCGCTTGGAATTAAGAAGTTACGACTTTCAAACTGATCAAAATACTTAAAACCATTATGCTGAGCAATCCTTTTATAATCTTCAAAGATTTGCATTCTGATTTAGTTTCTTGTTATTGATGAAGCGTTCCTGCATTAATAACTGGACTAGCAGCCTCATCAGAACAAAGTACAACCATTAGGTTGCTTACCATCGCAGCTTTCTTGTCTTCATCCAAATCTATGATATTCTTTTCTGATAGTTGAGTCAGGGCAAGTTGAACCATCCCCACTGCTCCTTCAACAATTTTCTCTCGTGCAGCAACAATAGCCGTTGCTTGCTGGCGACGAAGCATGGCACCAGCAATTTCTGCAGCATAGGCAATGTAATTAATCCTTGCTTCTATAACATTAATACCGGCCATCTCTAAGCGTTCTCGTAGTTCTTCTTCAAGTTTTATGTTAACCTCTTCTCCGCTTGCCCTAAGTGTAATATCCTCGTTTTCGTTATCGAAGTTATCGTAAGGATACAACCCTGCCATCTTTCTAAGAGCAGCATCGCTCTGAACAACAACAAAATGCTCGTATGCATCCACCTCAAAGGCAGCTTTAAAAGTATCCTCTACCTTCCAAACCAGAACAAGGCCAATCATTATTGGGTTTCCAACCTTATCATTTACCTTTATAGGTTCACCATCAAAATTTCTAGCTCTCAACGATATTCGCTTTTTAACCATAAACGGATTCGTCCAAAAAAATCCATTCTTTTTTATAGTGCCACAGTACTTCCCAAAAAGTACAAGAACTATAGATTCGTTGGGATTTACCACAACGAAACCAGGAGCCATTATAATGGTCAGTGCCATTACTACAATGAGCCAAAGTTGCTCATATAAAGCTGCTCCAAGAATCGCTACAACCAGTACTAATATGAATACTAGGAGCATCAGGAAGCCATTCAAAGGTTTTGATTCTTTTTCCATTGTTTTATAAAATTATGATATTATTTTAATATCACAAATATATCATTTTAATTTTAATATGTCAATAAAAAAACCAGATTTTTTTCTGGTTTTTTTAATTTTTTTGGCTTTTAAACCTTTTGAAATATTTCTTTCAATACATCCTCCTGAATTTCAGGAACTTTTTGTTCGAGCTCAACTAGAATTTTTTCAAAAAGCTCACAGGGATCGAAAATTTTATCGATAACGAATAAGTCGTTTACCTGCTGCCTTGATTCATAATTCTGATAAGCCCAAAGAAACGAAGTAAAAGTTTTTTGCATAGGCAATATCCGATTAAAGTTTACTTTCAACTTACAGAACGAAAATACCTATTATTATATTGTTAAATTTAGACTTAAATACAAAAAATATGGATATCACTTTATTTGATATAGGGATATTTACACATACCAAAAGAATTAAACCCCAGATGATCAAATGAACTTCTGGGGTAATCCAAACAGTATAAAAAAGTGCTTAAAGTGTTAGTGTAAGATTTTTTTGTTCCATTATTTTACGCATATTTATTAATGCGTAACGCATACGCCCCAAAGCAGTATTAATACTCACGTTTGTTTGCTCTGCAATTTCTTTAAAACTTAATCCTGCATAGTGCCTTAAAAGCACTACTTCTTTTTGTTCATCAGGAAGTGTTTCTACCAAAACTCTTACCTCATTTAATATTTGCTCATAAACAAGATGCTCCTCTACATTCTTATCAGAGAATCTAGGTGAGTTAAAAATATCTATCGTGCTATCATCATTGGAATAGGTATTAACCTGCTTCTCACGACGAAAATGATCAATAATAAGATTATGAGCAATACGCATTACCCATGAAACAAATCTGCCATTATCGGTATACTTTCCTTCCTTTAAAGAATTAATAACTTTTACAAAAGTATCCTGAAAGATATCCTCTGCAGTGGTATGATTCTTAACTAAGAGAAGAATGTATCCAAAAACTCTTTTACGATGACGACGGATTAGTATTTCCATTGCCTGTTGACTGCCTGATATGAACTTATTGACAAGCTCAAAATCAGTGAGATTATGTAACTCCAAAACTACCTCCTTACTTTTTGGTTAATTCAGGTAGAATTTGTCAATAGGCAATCTAGGTTTTTGGTTTTAGAATAAGTATGCTTTTACATTTACCATGCCAAGTAAGTAATTATTTTTCAAAAAAAAGAATTTTTCAAAAAAAAACTTAGCCTCTTTAACTATAATATATGTTATAACATTTAATAGTAGTTGATTAGTAGATGAAAATGCTTGACATATGGCAACAAAAAAGTATTTTTTTTAACCATATAAAATGTATAACCTTTATTAATATTCCTATTAATAATTTCTTACAGTAATATCATGAATAAAAAAAGGTAAAATTTCAATAAATTTGCAGGTTAACATTACACCAAATGTCAAAGGAAAATTCAAACAATGTTATTTCAATAAAGGGAGCTAAAGTTCACAATCTTAAGAATATATCATTAGATATTCCTCGAAATAAATTAATTGTAATATCTGGCTTATCAGGCTCTGGAAAATCATCTCTGGCGTTTGATACACTTTATGCCGAAGGTCAACGGCGTTATGTTGAAAGTCTATCAGCTTATGCCCGTCAATTTTTGGGCAGAATTTCTAAGCCTGAAGTTGAGAATATTTCCGGGATACCCCCTGCAATTGCAATTGAGCAAAGGGTAAACACACATAATCCACGTTCTACTGTAGGTACATCAACAGAAATATACGATTATCTCAAACTTTTATATGCCCGTATTGGGCTAACCTATTCACCCATTTCAGGCAACAAGGTTACCAAACATAGTGTTTCCGATGTAGTTGATTTCATTGCTTCATATCCTGATGGAACAAAGCAAATGATTTTAGCTCCAATAAATCTTACAAACGGCACTACTCCCGAACAAAAACTGGACTCACTTTCAAGTGAAGGTTTTACTCGAATTGAATTAGAAAATCAGATTTTACGAATCGATAGCAAAGAAATCCGTCAATTGCTATCAATTTCAGGTGCTAAGCTGAAACTTGTAATCGACAGATATAACGTTTCGCATGATGAAGATTTTCTTAGCAGATGTGCTGATTCGGTTCAAACTGCATTTGCAGAAGGAAAGAGCACTTGCATAGTTGCGGTTTTCGAGGATGATAAAAGGATCGAAACTTTCTTTTCGTGTCGTTTTGAGGCTGATGGAATCGAATTCGAAGAGCCAAACGAGCACTTGTTTAGCTTCAATAATCCTTTGGGAGCCTGTCCAAGATGCGAGGGATATGGTAAAGTAATTGGAATTGATGAGAATCTTGTTGTTCCCGATAAAAGTCTATCGGTTTATGATGATGCTGTAGCCTGCTGGAAAGGTGAAAGTATGAGCGAGTACAAGAGGTTGTTCATTCAACATGCCGATAGGTATAATTTTCCTATTCACAAACCCTATCATCAATTATCCGAAGAACACAAATTGCTCCTGTGGAATGGTAATCATGGGTTTGTAGGTTTGTCTGATTTCTTTAATTACCTGGAAGAGAAAAAGTATAAGATTCAATATCGGGTAATGCTTTCGAGATATATGGGAAAAACTATATGTCCAGAATGCTTAGGGAAACGACTCCGTAAAGAGGCAACATATGTAAAAATCTGTGATAAAACTCTTCCTGAACTTGTTGATTTACCCATTAGCAGACTACATCAGTTTTTTCAACAGCTATGCCTTACCGATTATGAGAGTAAGGTATCGAAAAGAATTATTACTGAAATACAAAACAGATTGTCATATCTACTCAATGTTGGACTTAGCTACTTATCATTAAATCGTTTGTCATCAACACTTTCTGGGGGCGAATCGCAAAGAATAAACCTGGCTACATCTCTCGGTTCTAACCTAATGGGATCACTTTACATTTTAGATGAACCTAGCATAGGGCTTCACCCTCGGGACACACATTTACTAATAAAAGTTTTAATGGATTTAAGGGATTTGGGCAATACTGTTATCGTTGTTGAACACGATGAGGAAATAATCAGATCAGCAGATCACATAATTGATATTGGTCCTTTAGCCGGTAGGCTTGGGGGTGAAATTGTTTTTGAAGGTAATCAAATTGAATTGTTTAATGCTGAAAACAGCCTTACTTCAAAGTATCTAAATTTTATTGAAAAGATAGATATTCCTTCAACACGAAGGAAATGGACAAACTATATTGAGATTATTGGAGCGAGAGAAAATAATCTAAAAAATATAGATGTGAGGTTTCCCTTGAATTGTATGGTGACAGTAACAGGAATAAGCGGTTCAGGAAAATCTTCTCTGGTAAAGGGAATACTTTATCCATCGCTTCTCAAAAAAATGAATGGATACGGTGAAAGACCTGGTGAGCACGATTCAATTACTGGAGATATACATCTCTTAAAAGGTGTCGAAATGGTTGATCAAAACCCCATTGGTAGATCATCCCGATCTAACCCTGTTACCTACATTAAGGCTTACGATGAAATTCGAAAACTTTTTGCGGAACAACCATACGCCCAGCGAAATGGATATAAGCCATCTCACTTCTCATTTAATATTGAAGGAGGTAGGTGCGAAGAGTGTCAAGGTGAAGGGGTTATTCGCGTTGAAATGCAATTCATGGCTGATGTAACCCTAATATGTGAATCGTGTAATGGTAAACGATTTAAGGATGACGTTCTAGAAGTAAAATATAAAGGAAACAGTATTTTCGATGTTTTAGAGATGACAGTTAATCAGGCCATAGAATTTTTTCAAGACAAAGATTCAAAAACTACATCAAAAATAATCACTCGGTTAAAGCCATTGCAAGATGTTGGATTGGGCTACATTAAATTGGGACAATCATCAAGTACGCTAAGTGGAGGCGAGAGCCAAAGAGTTAAACTTGCGCTTTTCCTTCAAAAAGAGCAAGCAGTTCAGCCACATCTATTCATCTTCGATGAACCTACCACTGGGCTACACTTTCACGATATCAAAAAACTCCTTGAGTCTTTCAATGAATTGCTAAGAAAAGGTCATAGCCTGATTATCATTGAACACAATCTAGAGGTCATAAAATGTTCTGACTGGATTATCGATATGGGTCCAGATGGGGGTGAAAATGGGGGAAATATAGTATTTACAGGAACTCCTGAGGAACTAGCAAAATATTCTGAAAGCATAACGGGGAAATTCCTCCATTCTAAGTTATTTTCGACCAAATTGGAAAAATGATTTTTTTTTAATGATTATATTATTCGTCAAAAAGAAAAAAGCCGCAAAATGCGGCTTTTTAAAAAAAAAATTAAAGTATTAATCCGTTTTTAAACCAAACATAATGGCAACACAACCGCTGGCTAACATATCTGGATTGCTATTGGGATCATCGTGAACTTTTACTACCACGATAAGCTGTTGAGTTGCTTCAACCTTAAAGTCCCAGTAAGGAATAAAGTCCTTTCTAGCATTGGTAAAAAGAACTCTTCTCTCAACATCCATTACCATAAACTCAACTCTAGGAAGTGATTCTGAACCACAAACTGCGATACGATACTCCTGTCCTGCATAAAAAGTTTTAAAAAGTTCGGCATCTTCTCCTTCAGTAAGAACAGCTGCATTATAATTCCCATCATGAATAAAGGGAGATAATTCGAGT
>CAZDXY010000019.1:0-43396 GCA_964509385.1 uncultured Rikenellaceae bacterium | reverse complement strand
ATTACTAGTGATGCGTTAACTTTTGAAAATATTTTACAATAATTTATAAATCAACAATTTACAGTCGTTCTTTGATTTTTTGATTTGATTTGAAATGTAGCTTTGCAGGCTTAATTGTAAAGCTATGAATTCTGGTAAATATGTTTTTGCTCAACTGCTGCAGTTTGTTTCTCGGTATGAATTTGAAAAATATGTGTCTGCATATAAGGGCGATTTCAGAACAAGAGAGTTTAACTGCTGGAATCAATTTATTCAATTGTTCTTTGGACAATTAACCTCAAGGAATTCTCTTCGAGATATTTGCACCTGCCTTAAAGCCCATAGAAATAAGTTATACCATATAGGCATTAAGCAATACGTGAACCAATCAACGCTTTCAAGAGCGAATGAACGCAGGGATTTCAGAATATTTGCAGATTTTGGCAACTCCCTTATTCAACAGGTACGACCATTGTATGCAAAAGAACCGATTCCTAATGTAGACATTGATCATGAAGTTTTTGCATTGGACTCAACCACCATATCGTTAAGCCTTAAGCTATTCAGCTGGGCGCCAGGAAAGTACTCCAGAGGGGCTGTGAAAATCCATACCTTACTTGACTTAAGAGGCAGCATCCCATCTTTTATCTTGATTACCGATGGTAAATACCATGATAGCAATGCTCTTGACGTACTTACTCCCATACCCAACGCGATCTACATCATGGATAAAGCGTATATTGATTTTAAAGCGTTGTATCGCATGCATGAGCTGGGTGCTTTCTTTATCTCAAGAGCAAAATCTACCATGGATTACTCAGTGATTAAAAACAACCATGGCATAGATGAGAGTACGGGGTTAAGAAGCGATAAAATCATTCAACTCAAAGGATATAAGTCGAAGCAACTTTATCCAGAACCATTGCGGTTGGTTGAGTTTTATGACAAGGATAACGATGTGACCCTCGTTTTTTTATCAAATAATTTCGATGTTACAGCCCTTGAAATTGCTAACCTATATCGCAACCGGTGGCAGATTGAAACATTTTTCAAGTGGATAAAGCAAAACTTAACCATTAAAACCCTCTGGGGGCATTCCGAAAATGCTGTAAACATCCATATATGGGTTGCTATATGCACCTACTTAATTATTGCCAAAGTTAAGCATGCTCTAAAAAGCAAACACTCAATCTATGAAATCATGCAGATTTTAAGCATATCTGTATTTGATAAAACATCTATACGAGAATTGCTCACTGAATTTCAAACCAATCAAAATGTCAAAGCATAAAGAAATCTATTTAGTGACTAATATTTAACGCATCAGTAGTATTTGGTGATGACAAAATGCTCATCTAATTGCAAAAACTCTTTTACTGTTTCTTGATATACTAAAAAATCATATTTATATATGTTTCGTTTGATTTTAATTGTAGGTGCAGGAGGTTTTATTGGGACGGTTTCCAGATTTTTGATCTCCCGTTTTTTTCAAAACCATATACTATCATCGTTTCCATATGGGACGTTTATTGTAAATATGCTGGGATGTTTGTTAATTGGCATAATTTATGGGCTTTCTGTTAAAGGAAATCTGCTTAGTACAGAGATGAGACTTTTCCTTGCTGTGGGTCTTTGCGGTGGTTTTACTACTTTTTCGTCGTTTGCTAGCGAAAATCTTATCCTTCTAAAGGATGGGAATTTCTTTTACTTTGCATTATATACAGGCCTAAGCGTTTTTTTAGGGCTAATGGCAACCTATTTCGGAAACATAATCATAAAAATATTTTAACCATGGGAATGCAAGGAAATGCAAAACTGCTAAGGATATTTATCAGTTCAACCGATAAGTTCAAGCATGAACCTCTGTACCAAGTGATTGTATATGCCGCAAAGCGTTATGGGTTATCCGGAGCATCAGTCCTTAGGGGGGTAATGGGCTATGGATCAAGCAGTAGGGTCTATTCGCAAACCTACTGGGAGATATCTGATAAAGTGCCTTTAGTTGTAGAAATTATTGACGAGACAGAAAAAATTGAAAAGTTTACTGAAACTATCCTCCCATTTTTCGATAATATCAACAAAGGTTGCTTAATCACTGTCGAAGATGCTAAGATAATCCTGCAAAAGCAAGGTGGAAAGAAAAAAACCTAATGCGAAGTTAGCAGCATTTCTATATCTTCGTTAGCTTCACAGCCGAAAGCTTAAATGGCGCAATCCGGCTATATGGATCAAGTTCGTCTCTTGTTAGCCTGTTAACCTGAGCCTCGGTAAAATGCCAGGGCATAAAAAGTTCGCCCTCAAGCACTTCTTCGCTAACTTTAATAATGGTTTCGAGCATTCCCCTCCTTGACTCAACTTTAACCTTATCGCCATCATTAAAATTGAGCTTAACAGCATCATTAGGATGAATAAGGACAAAGGCTTCGTTTACAAAGTCGCGAAGCGCTTTGGTCCTACGGGTCATGGTGGCCGTGTGGTAGTGGTAAAGCAACCTTCCGCTATTTAGCATAAAGGGGTATTCATTATTAACCTTTTCTTTTTGTGGCTCGTATTCAACTGGGAAAAGTTTTCCCTTTCCGTTGGGCGTGTTGAACTTGTCCAAGTATAGTGTTACAGTTCCAGAATGATCGGGGGTGGGACAGGGCCACTGGATGCTTCCTTTATCAAGTCTTTGATGCGAAATACCTGCCATTATGGGTGTTACCTTGGCGAGTTCGTCAAAAATTTCTGCTTCATTCTTATATTTGGGCATTGGTTTACCCATTCGCTTTGCAATTTCGTGTACAATGCGCCAATCCTCCCGGGCCTCTCCCGGACATTCAACCGCTTTTCGAACCCTTAAAACCCTTCGGTCGCTATTCACAAATGTTCCGTTTTTCTCAGCCCATGTTGATGCAGGAAGTATCACATCAGCAAACGGTGTTGTTTCGGTGTGGAATATGTCCTGAACAACTACAAACTCCATTTTTTTAAGTGCTTTCTCTGTATGATTCAGGTTGGGATCACTAATCATGGGATTCTCGCCCATGATGAATATTCCTTTCACCTTGCCATCGTTTGCGGCCTGCATAATTTCAACTGTAGTAAGCCCTGGTTTGGGAGATAGTACTTCAAATGGTATGCCCCATATTCCGGCAACTTTCCTTCGGTTTTCTTCGTTGATTACAGGAATATATCCAGGGTAATTGGCTGGGGAACAGCCAACATCGGTTGCTCCCTGTACGTTGTTCTGTCCCCGGGGTGGATTTATTCCGCACCTTTCGCGCCCAACCTGACCTGTGATCAGCATCATGTTGATAAGGCTAAATACGTTGTGTGTTCCGGTAACCTGCTGGCTCATGCCCATTCCTGTGGCAATCATCGATGTTTGAGATGTTGCGTATAAACGTGCTGCCAGCTCCAGTTTTTCCTGCGGAACGCTTGAAATTTCTTCCACAAATTCGGGAGTGTACTTTTTAGTTAACTCTTTCAGTTGCAGGAATGCTTCATTTCCACCATCAACCCTTTTATCAATAAAACTTTTACTTATCCAACCATTTTTAATGATGATATGAACCAGTCCGTTGAGTAGTGCAACATCGGTCCCCAATTTTGGCTGAAGCCAAACAGTGGCGTAGCGAATAAGGGGAGTCCACTTGGGATCAACTACAATAATTTTTTGCCCTTTGGCTGCTCCTCGCTTTACGTAGGTTGCCGTAATTGGATGGGTTTCGATGATGTTGTTTCCAGTAACAAAAAGACAATCAACGGTTTCGAAATCTTCAATGGGATTACTACCTGCTCCATCGCCAATGGCCTTGAGCATGGCAGTTACAGTAGATGCATGGCAAAGCCTTGTGCAGTAATCAATATTATTTGTTCCAAAAACAGTGCGAATAAACTTTTGAAAAATATAGTTATCCTCATTTGTACATTTTGCCGATGCGTACCCTGCTAAAGCATCACTTCCATACTTTTCCTTTATTTCCTTAAATTTCGATGCAATTAATTCTAACGCTTCGTCCCAGCTGGCCTCCTCAAATTTTCCGTTACGCTTAATCAATGGTTTGGTGAGCCTATCGTGACTATGCACAAATTCGTATCCAAAACGCCCTTTAACGCACAGCCTTCCATCGTTTGGCGATACTCCTTCAACTCCGTTACTTCTCACAATTTTTCCATCCTGGACCATCAACTCAATCTGGCAACCAACACCACAGTATGGACAGGTGGTAACTGCGCTGTGCGAAATTTTTTCGAGATTGATTTTTTCCCGATTTGGTTTCTCTACAATTGCGCCGGTGGGGCAAAGTTGAATGCACTCCCCGCAACCGTCGCACTCGCTCTCGCCCCAAATTCCTGCACCTGCAATGATGTAGGAATGAATACCCCTGTCGTTGAACGACAGAACATTTTTACCCTGCACCTCATCGCAAGCTTTGATGCACCTGAAGCATTTTATGCATTTTGTGGGATCGTAGGTTAGTACGGGCGAACTGCTATCGGTTTTAAAATCAAGTTTTTGCCAAACGGGTTTGAAGTATCTGTTTTCGTGCTTGTGGAGCCCATAACGAAACATCAGCTCACGTAATTCGTCGGAGTAAGAACCATCGTAAAAATCGTTGTGCTCACTTAAAAGGTAATCGAGCAGGAATTTGCGGGTTTCTTCCAGCTCCTCATCGTATGCGGTAACCTTAAGACCTTCAGTAACTTTCACTGTGCAGGATGCCACAAGTCCACGCATCCCCTCAATCTTAACAAGACAAAGCCTGCAAGCGCCGGTGGGTGTAAGTTTTTCGTAATAGCATAAACCCGGAATATTTATGCCATTATCGCGGGCAACCTGAAGGAGATTTGCTCCAATAGGAGAAGTTATTTCTTTATTATCAATGGTTATTTTTACCATATCATGTTGATATATAATCTATTCGTTGATTATTTCCTCAGTAAAATGTCGTTGTAATGATTCCAGCGGAAGTATGGGCGATTGGCCCAGCGGACACAGTGAACTCTTGGCCATTATTCGAGCGTGGTTCACCATATTATCGAGAATCTCGTTTCGATTCAAGCCCTTTTCTTTCTTAAGTTCAAGTGATTGCTCGTACAGGTAGTTTGTTCCCAACCTGCATGGCACGCATTTGCCGCAACTTTCATGTTTAAAGAACTTTAAGATATTCTGTAGCATGGGTATCAGGGGCTTTTCGCTTCCCATAACAATGATGGCTCCCGAGCCAAGGGTAGCGCCACGTTCGCGCAGGTTATCGTAGCCCATCTCAGCATCAGCAAATGAGTAGGGCACAAAGGTTCCAGCGGCTCCACCGAGAAGGGCTGATTTCCATGGTTTCGCATCGATTGTTTCACCCGAAATATCGTTAATTAAGTCTCCAAGTTTTACTCCAAGGACTACCTCGCAGAAACCGGGTTTATTCACGTCGCCACTGATGGTAAAGATTTTTGTTCCGGGAGATTTTTCGGTTCCCATGTTACGATACCACTTGCCCCCATGTTCGATAATGGCGGGGAAGTTTGCCAGGGTTTCCACATTATTAACTAAGGTTGGTTTTCCCCAAAGTCCTTTTTCGGCAGGGAATGGTGGTTTTATTCTTGGGTAACCACGTTTGCCCTCAATCGATTCGAGCAGGGTAAGTTCCTCACCACATAGGTACGATCCGGCACCAAGTTTTATTTCGAGTTCGAAGTTGAAAGCGTTCCCCTGAATGTTCTTCCCCAAAAATCCTCTCTCGTAAGCTTGTTCAATGGCTTTTCTTACCCTGTTGATTGATGTGTAGTATTCACCTCTAATATAAATAAATCCCCAATTTGCTCCAATACCATATGCAGCAATTATCATCCCCTCAATCAGAATGTGGGGATCTGTCTCCATTATGATTCTATCCTTAAAGGTGCCCGGCTCGCCTTCATCGGCGTTGCAAACCACAAACTTATCGCAATCGATGCACGATATTGCGGCTGCCTGATTTTTTGTGCCTGTTGGAAAACCTGCTCCACCTCTTCCTCTTAGTCCTGCAGCCGAAAGTTCATCTATAACAATGGAAGAACTTCCGCTAAGGGCTTTTTTTAGAGAGCTGTATCCACCAACCTTTATGTAATCGTCGATGTTCTCAGGATTAATTAATCCCGAATTTTTTAATGCAATCCGTTTCTCTTCAACCATACCAGAGTTTTTTTAAGATTTTTGTAGCTGGTGCATTATTTCTTCCAGTATTTCGGGTGTAAGATTTCCGTAAAAATCCTGGTTTATCATCATCGATGGAGCCTTTCCGCATCGTCCAAGGCACTCCGATTCTTCAAGAGTAAAAAGACCATCGGATGTGGTTTCTCCAACTTCTATCTTTAGCCACTGCTTAAACCAATCGAGTAAATTTATCGATCCCATCATCCCGCAAACAGGTGAAGTACAGAATCTTATTATATATTTCCCTCGAGGTTTCCGGCTGAACATGGTATAGTACCCAACTACACCGTAAACCGATGAGAGTGGCAGGTTAAGATATTTTGCTGTGGATTTAAGGGCTTCGTCGGACAAATAGTTTTGTGGGTTGTTGTCCTGAATAGCGTGAAGAATGGGTAAAAGGTTTTCCTTTAATGGTTTAAACTGATTCAGAATCTCCTGAGTATTCATATGGGTTCATTTTGAATGCAAAAGATAGTGCATTTTTTTTAAAAGTGTTATTATTTTATCTTTGGTGATAGAATATGACCTAATTCAAAGCTGTTCTAAGATTAATTTTATTTATCGACTAGTATTTTTAATGTGAGAAAAAATGCAACTGCCATAATTCTTGCGGGAGGTAAAAGTTCCAGGATGGGAGGGGAGGATAAAAGTTTACTGCCCGTTCGTGGGATTCCGCTTATTCAGCACATTGTAAATCAGCTCAATCAATACTTCGATGAGATAATAATTGGCGCCAATGATACTGTCAAGTATGATTTCCTTGGTTTTAGGATTGTTCCAGATATTGAAAAAGGGAAAGGGCCGTTAATGGGAATCTACTCGTGCCTGAAATCGTCAGAGAGCGAGGTGAACTTTGTCACGGGCTGTGATATACCTGTTATGAATATCGATTTGATATTAAGTATGCTAAAGATTTCAGAAGGTTTTGATATAGTTATTCCTTTAAAGAGTAAGAGTGAATACGAGCCTCTTTATGCAGTTTATAGGAAGTCAGTTATCGAAAAGGCAGAACATATACTACGAAATGGGGGGAGAAAAATTGTTGAACTCTTGGGAGTATCTAAAGTTAAAGTTGTTGAACTTACCGATACATTTTGTTACTTCAATATTAACACAAGGGATGATTATAACTATTTTATAAACAGCATATCATAAGAACAATAATAAGATATTAATACAATGTATTGTCCTCTCTGTTCAGGAAAAGCATCTTGCGAGATACCGATTAAAAGTCGACTTTACTATAGGTGTAAGTGTTGCTCGTCAATTTACATGGATAAACGCCACTATCCAGATGCTACTGAGGAGAAAGAGAGGTATATACAGCACAACAACGATGTTACTGACCCTGGGTATCAGAAGTTTATTGCTCCCCTTGTTAGCGCTGTACTTGCAAGGTTTAATTGCAGCCATAATGGGTTGGATTATGGATCGGGATTAAATTCGGCGGTTACCTATCTACTACGCAACAAGGAATTCAACATTGAAATGTATGATCCTTTCTTTCGTAACCAACCCTATTTGCTGAATAGACAATACGATTACATTGTTTGCTGCGAGGTAATGGAGCATTTTCATTACCCTAAAAAGGAGTTTTTGAAGCTGAGATCAATGCTAAAAAAGGGTGGAGTGTTAATTTGTATGACCGAATTGCTTACCGATGAAGTGGATTTTGAAAACTGGTACTATAAGAATGACTTCACCCATGTATTCTTCTATCATCCTAAATCCTTAGAGTACATTAAAAATGAGTTTAGTTTTACTAAACTTTTAATAAATAATAGGTTAATCCAATTTGTGGTTTAAATTAATGTAAAACCTTAGGATGAAAGTGAAATTTACCAGCAAATTAATCTACAAGATATTTATCTAGATATTGCAAGCAAACATTATCCAATTTTTCGGCAACTTTAAGGTTGTAACTCTCCTTGGTGTCAGTTTTGCTTACCTTGCAGTTCTTGAAGTACTCACCATCCCTTAAATTGGTTGGAGATGATAGTATCAGATGGATAAGTGTTTCCGCACCCTTTTCTGGCGACTTACCAAAAAACTTAAAGAACTGCTTCGATAACCAACCACCTTTCCTTACCAGTCCGGTATCGACCAACCCGGGATGCTGGCTGTAAAAATGTATGCCACTATTTTCAAACTTCTTTTGGTAGTAGCGTGAAATTAGAATAATGCCAAGTTTCGATTGACGATACGCTTTAAAACCACTGAAATTCTTTCTAAATTCAAGGTTATCAAAATTAATTGATCCTTGATGAAGAGCTGAGGCTGTATTAATAATTTTTGGTGAATCAGATTTTCTAAGCACTTCTCTTAGCTGGTTAATAATTAGCATGGGAGCCAAAAGGTTTACCTGCAGGGTGTTTTCTATTCCATCTTCTGTTTCAGAGAACTCAAAGTTCCATGTACCTGCATTGTTCACTATCATATCTAAAGTTTCGTAAGTGTTTTTTAGTTGTTGACATGCAGAATGAACTGAACTTAATGAGGATAGATTACATTCAAGGAGTTCTATAGATCCCTTTGCACTGGGGTATAAACTGTGTAAATCTTTCTTTAATTTTTCCCCAAGGTTTTTATCTCTATAAGTGACAATTACTTTTGCACCTTCTGCAGCGACTTTAAGTGCTGCTAATCGGCCTAATCCAGATGTTGCTCCTGTGAAGAGTATAGTTTTACTTACAACTGAATAATTATCCATGGAATAAAAGTTTAGATTTAACTATCCTTAAACAAAGGATAGTTTCCTGTTGTTCAGAAAAAAAGAAAAAAAGTTAGTCAATAATTATCCTATAGAATAAATCTGGAATAGTAATGATTATTAAAATTTTAGCTGAAAATTGATGGAAGAAATTAAAGTACAGATATATGAGTAAACATTTTCCCAAAAAGTTCTCCAACTTTGGGATTGTTTTTAAAAAATCCATAAACTGTCGAACCACTCCCTGACATACTAGCATATAAAGCTCCTATTGAATAAAGTTTATGTTTAATGCTTTCAACTTGAGGGTGTTGGGTGAAAACGATTTTTTCAAAATCGTTTGATACCAAATTCTTCCACTTTTCGATGGGTGTGGTTTCAACCAACCGAAGGTTAAAGGGTGCGGGTTGGGGATTGGAGCAGGCGTAGGCTTTACCAGTATTTACATGAATTCCTAGATTAACCAGCAGGATATGGTATCCTGTGAGTTTTAGATCAAGGGGCTCGATTTTTTCGCCTTGCCCCGATGCAAAGCATGGCATGTTGTGAAGGAAGAATGGGCAGTCGCTACCCAACTCCAATGCTGAATCTGCAAGTTCTTGCTGCGATAAAGGTTTCTCTGCTAGTTGATTTAGCATTTTTAAGGCAAAGGCGCCATTGGAAGAACCACCACCCAATCCTGCTCCAAGGGGAATCTGCTTATGCAGATGAATGGCAACTTTTGGCAATTTAACTTTCTGGTTTATTAGATTAAATGCTTTTATACAAAGATTGCTGTTTCGATCATCGTCTATTTCTAATCCGCTTTGAGTAAAGCTAATACTTTCATCCTGATCTGACTTTGGAACTATTTCAAGTATATCACAAAGTTTGGGTACTGGTACAAAAACCGTCTCGATGCTATGGTAGCCATCGGGTCGCTTCTCAGTAATGTAAAGGCCAAGATTTATCTTGGCATTGGGGTATGTGATCATTACCTTTTTACCAGATTGTATTTAATGCCCTCGTTTTGAATTGTCCATGATTTGTTTAGCTTTAAACTCCAACCTTCGCCCTTTACCAGTGTATCAGCAATAAAAGTTGGATATGAAAGCGTTATTTTATTCCATTCGGGGCTCAATAAAGCGCCAAGACTATCAACTTTCAGGATTCCCCACTTGTCAGTTACTATAGTTATTGGGTAAACTGTACCAAAAGTATCGAGGGGGATAATATTACGTGGATCGAAGTTGATGCTCATTTCAAAGAGTGGAATCACAAGTATGCTATCGCTGAGGAAAACAGATCTGTACCTTTTTTGCTGCGCAATACGTTTTTGCTCTCTTATATTTTCCGATTCAATGATATTATCTATTCTATAAGGTTTGCCAATTTTCTTTATCGTTTCAATATTTAGCTCTTTTAATTCGATTTGAAAAGACTGTAGTATAAAATCAGTTAAATTTATTTCCTTATTTATATTTTGATTCCAAAGATCATCCGATTGCTTCATGAAATATCCATAAACTGGTATGGTGAAGTAGGCGAATGAGCGAACAAAGGAAGGAAATTCAAGTGCCATTTCAATCAGGGCAGCGTAATGTTGCCTGTACTCCTCATCGGTTCGGGGCGATAAAATTGACCCTGTGTATTGAGCAAGCCCTTCCATAATTTCAAGGGTGTTCTCAGCATCCCTTGACTCGGGGAACAGCTGATGTCGGTATTGCCTAAATAGTAAAGCGTTTTGTATATGAGGCATTGGTTCTTCCGATTCTAATGCCTTTTTCAATGCTTCAAACTCTAGCTTTAGGTAGATTCTACCCTCTTTTGAATCCAGATGAACGCTTTGAATCTCGGTAAGGTTGTCAAAACCTATTCTAGGCTGAATGCGATGAAACGATTCGTGTATTAAACCTTCAATCCTTTCGGCTTTATTCTCTGATAGAGGAAAAGAATAGGTAGCCCATCGTTTCCCAAGCCATTCAATTGTGGTGTTGCCACCCACAATATTTTCAGGTAAAACACCAACATACAGATCACCCTTCTTTATTAGCGTGCCCTTTTCATCGGTTTCGTTGGCAATTACAACCCCTGTTTCTTTGTCAATTAGTAGGGTTGGCCCGTAGAGATTGTAATTCCATAATCTTCCGTTATCCTGCTCGAGGGCTTCTCTAAATTCGATGAACACAGATTTGGCATATTCAAGTTCTGAATCTGAAACGAGAAACTTTTGATTTGATTTTGAGGTACATCCCCATGCAAAGAGTAAAAAGATAAAAAACAGTTTTTCCATTTCGAGATTTTTATTTTAAGAAGTACCTAAAGTTCAAAGAATAAACAGAGTAGAATAAAAAATAATAACTATGCAAGCATGGCAGCTCCAATAATACCAGCATCATTTTGAAGTGTTGCAGGAATAACGGGTATTTTCAATGTTAGTTGGTCTTGAAATTTGTCGAATCGTTTACTGGTACCACCCCCAATAATAAAGAGTTCGGGGTAGAATAGTTTTTCGATGTACAGAAGGTATTCATTAAGCCTCTTACCCCATGCTATCCAATCTAAATTTTCACGCTTTTTTATGGCATCGGATGTGTACTTTTCTCCTTTTAATCCGTTTTTCATGTAGATATGACCCAACTCTGAATTGGCAATAAGTTTTCCCTCATTGAAAAAAGCTGAACCAATACCCGTTCCAATGGTTAAAAAAATTGCTAAGCCCATAAAATTCTTAACTTTTCCAAAGTTTAACTCTGCAAATCCAGCAGCATCGGCATCGTTGAGAACATTTACATTACAACCAGTAGCTTTGCTAAAAAGTTCGTTGGCATTCACACCAATAAATGCTTTGTCAATGTTAGCTGCAGTTTTTATCACACCATTCATGACAACAGCAGGGAATCCGCACCCTATCTTGCCTTTCCAGTTAAAATGTTCCACTAACTTTTGAAAAATTGCAACTGTTTCCTCAATGGGAGAGGGTTGCGATGTTTCAATCCTGTATTTCTCAGCAACAAATTTTCCTGTTGTGGTATTTACAATAGTTCCTTTAATGGCTGATCCACCTATATCAATGCCAAGAGTTTCCATGGTTGATCTTTTAATTCTTTTAAAGTAAAAATAAGGTTTTTATTCTTGTTTTTGCTGTGAATGAGTTTTTTTTTCATTTCAAACTTTTGGTAGAACCAAAATAAGATTTTTCATCCAAAATATTGTGAACAATGTGGTATTAATTCATTTATTTTTGTGAAAAATTCTTTTGTCATGTTTACTTTTTTGTTCTCAATTGCGTTGCTTATTCTTGGCTATTTGGTTTATGGCCGTATTGTAGAAAAGGTTTTTGGAGTTGATCCCAAAAGAGTTACTCCAGCCTATACTCTGAATGATGGAGTTGATTACGTACTATTACCTTGGTGGAAAATATTTCTTATACAGTTCCTCAACATAGCAGGACTTGGGCCAATTTTCGGGGCCATTTTAGGCGCTGCTTATGGACCAATAGCTTTTCTTTGGATAGTGTTAGGCTGCATATTTGCTGGTGCAGTTCACGATTTTTTCTCTGGAATGCTATCCATTCGCAATGATGGAGCCAGCATTCCCGAGGTGGTGGGTGAATACCTTGGGGTGGGTTTTAAGCAGTTCATGAGAGTATTTACTGTCCTGCTTATGATCCTTGTTGGTGCTGTATTTGTGGTTGGCCCTGTCGGGATTATGGCAAGTATTACTCCCGAGTCACTTTCAAGGGGATTCTGGGTTTATGCAGTGCTGATATACTACATATTGGCAACCTTACTACCCATTGATAAGCTAATTGGAAGGATTTACCCGCTATTTGGTGCAGCTTTGCTTTTCATGGCATTGGGAATTGGTGTTGCGCTGGTTGTTGGTGATTATAATTTGGTCGATTTAACACCATCAACATTTTACAACATGAAGGCCAACTCCAGCAATTTTCCTGCGTTTCCATTACTATTTGTAACCATTGCCTGTGGGGCAATTTCAGGTTTTCATTCCACACAGAGCCCTTTAATGGCACGATGCCTTAAAAACGAGAGTTTGGGACGAAGAGTCTTTTACGGGGCAATGGTGGCCGAGGGTATAGTAGCTCTTATATGGGCTGCAGCCGCAATGGCTTTCTTCGGTGGAGTACCTCAGCTGAATAATGCTTTGGCTGAACACCACAACGATGCTGCTTGGGTTGTTAAACTCATTTCCGACACAACCCTCGGAAAGTTTGGAGGTATCCTGGCGGTGTTGGGAGTTGTGGCGGCTCCTATCACCTCGGGTGATACGGCTTTTCGTTCTGCCAGACTTATCGTAGCCGATTTTTTAAGGTTTAAGCAGGCAAAAGTTTTCAACAGGTTAATGGTTAGCCTTCCAATTTTTGTTATTGGATATACGCTTACTCAACTCGACTTTGCCATTATTTGGCGATATATGGCCTGGAGCAATCAAACCCTTGCAACAATAGTGCTTTGGGCAATTACAGCTTATCTAAGCATGGAGAAGAAGTTTTACTGGATTACTTTGGTCCCTGCCATTTTTATGACAGCGGTGATAACCAACTATATCCTTATAGCGCCCGAGGGATTTCAGCTAAGCCAATCAATTGGTTACCCCATAGGTCTAGGAATGGCAGCACTTTCAGGATTAGTATTTTGGAGGTTTACTATACTAAGTAGCAAGAGAAATAAGGTGAATTAGCTGAACAGAAGTTTTCTCCTTACAAGTTCCATTAGCTGATTTGCAGCCTCATTCTTATCGTCCCAGCTGAAATTATCCTGAACATAAATTAATGCATCGTTGATATCTGTAAACTCGTTGAGTTTATGGATTGTCTTAGCGTAAAGTTCAGCATTGCCATTGAAAAGTTCCTTGGTATACAGAAACTTATCATTTATTCCAATGGCTTTTGTGAGGTCGTAAATGGGTTTATTCTGTAGCTTTGATGCCATATCCTTTTTTCCTGCCCCCAAAGCTTCGTTTCGAAACTTTTTCTTTCCCTGAAATTTCTCTCCCAGTACAGGTGATTTGATTTTTTCATGAATACCATTGACATCAATTTCAGGTTCGATCTTTGGCAACTTTACATCTTCATCAATCATAATATCCTCTTCTTCAACGGTTGCTTCCTTTTGCTCAGGTTCAATTTCTTGAATAGGCGCTTGCGATACCTGCTTACTTGATGAAGTTATTGTTTTCACCTCGGGTTCTAACTTGGGCAAATCAACTTCTTTGCTAGGTTCAACTTTTATTTTTTGGACATTTTTGCTAAAATCTTGAACCACAGAGGGTGATTCTGAATCATCCTTTCTATCGAAGAGCAATATTTCGTAACTTGCTCTTAATTTTTCAAGAAGGATATCACGTTCAATTGTTGAAAGCGATCCTTTCTCAATGCCTATCCTTATTAGCTGTTCAGCCTCTTGAATACGCTCAAGTACTTTTCTAAAGTTGATTTGATTGCTCATGGTTGATAATATTCTGGATGCAAAATTAAGAATTTGCTTATTTTTGTAAAACTAACGTCAATATTTCTTTTTATTGCTATGCTATTTACTGAAAATTCCATAGTCGGTTCAAAACGAAGAGGGTGGATTGAGGTGATTACAGGGTCCATGTTCTCGGGAAAAACAGAGGAACTTATTCGTCGCCTAAAGCGTGCTCGTTTCGCCAAACAACGTGTCGAAATTTTTAAACCACAAATAGATACTCGTTACTCTGAAGTAGAAGTAGTATCGCACGATTCCAATGCAATTCACTCAACCCCAGTAACCTCATCGGGAAATATACTGCTGTTAGCTTCGGATGTGGATGTAATTGGCATTGATGAGGCTCAATTTTTCGATAATAATTTGGCAGAGGTATGCAATAAACTAGCCGATCAGGGTATTAGGGTTATTGTGGCTGGATTAGATATGGACTTTATGGGCAAGCCATTTGGTCCTATTCCACATATTATGGCATGTGCTGAGTATGTAACAAAGGTGCATGCAATTTGTGTTAAATGTGGAAATCTTGCGCAATACTCTCATCGTTTATCCGATACAGACAAGCTAGTTGTACTGGGTGAAACAGATATCTATGAACCACTATGCAGAACATGCTTCAACGAAGCCTTACAGAAGAAGAAACATGAGTAGTATTTCCAAAAAAATATTGAAAATTATTAAATAATGTTCAGCTATTCTCTCGGCAAGATAAAAAATATCCTAAAAGCAGAGTTGATAGGAGATCCCCACCAATCAATATCATCGATTTCCATTGATAGCCGTTCTGTTTTTGTAACCCCCAATTCGCTATTCGTTGCCCTGGTGGGAGGTAATCACGATGGCCATCAATTTATTGGAGACCTTTACACCAGAGGTGTAAGATCTTTTTTGGTTAGCCAACCAAACGATTACGCTGATAATTACCCCAATGCCTCATTTCTGCTGGTTAACAATACGTTGGATGCACTTCAATTAATATCTGCTTTTCATAGGGGGCAATTTCAGTACCCTGTTATTGGAATTACCGGAAGTAATGGAAAAACCATTGTGAAAGAGTGGATTAGTCAGTTGCTTGCCTATGATATGAGGATAGTCCGAAGTCCAAAAAGTTTTAATTCGCAGGTTGGAGTGCCACTATCGGTGCTTAAAATGGAACCTAATTTCGATCTGGCAATTTTTGAAGCTGGGATATCCATGATGGGCGAAATGGAAAAACTGGAACGGATTATTTCACCCGACATTGGGATTTTTACCAATCTGGGCGTTGCTCATCAGGAGAACTTTAACGATATGCAGAGCAAAGTAAGCGAGAAGATGAAACTCTTCTCCAATTCAAAAGTGCTAATCTGTTGTAAGGATCATGTGTTGATCCACTCTCTTGCCATAAAAGAGGCCGGAAGAAGTAGTTTACAAATTATAAGTTGGAGCAAAAATAGTGATACAGATGTTTTTTTGAAAGATGCATTCGTTGAATCTAATCATACAAAGGTTAAGGTAATATTCCAGAAAAAAAGCATTGATTTTATCATACCCTTTTCAGATAATGCATCGATTGAGAATGCAATGCATTGCCTTTGCGTATTATTATACCTTGGCATAGATATTCAAACCATTCCGACACGAATGGAAAATTTGCTGCCTGTGGCAATGCGCCTTGAGTTGAAAGAGGGAGTCAATGGCTGTACTTTGATTAACGATAGCTATAATTCTGATATTGGATCACTTTCAGTTGCCCTCGATTTTCTGAGTCAGCAGAGGCAGCATCCCCAAAAAATGCTTATTCTTTCCGATATTCTCCAGAGCGGAAGAGATTCAGAATCGCTATACTCCGAAGTTGCGCAGCTCATAAAAAGCAAAGGTGTTGATCGTTTTATTGGAATTGGAGCTGAAGTAGGTAGGTTTTCACATTTATTTTTTGCTGAAAGTCAATTTTACCTTAACACTAAGGATTTTCTTGATGATTTTTCACGTACTACATTGACAAATACCGCTATTCTCTTAAAAGGAAGCCGTCCCTATCAATTCGAGAAAATTTCCCAGATCCTTGAGCAGAAAACGCATAGAACCGTTATGGAGATCAACATGAATTCAATGGTTCATAATCTCAATTATTTTAGGGGGTTGCTCAAACCGAATGTTAAGATAATGGCAATGGTCAAAGCTTTTTCGTATGGTAGTGGTTCGTATGAGATTGCTAACCTTCTGCAATTTCATAGGGTCGATTACCTGGGTGTAGCATTTGCCGATGAGGGTATAGCCCTAAGAGAAGCGGGCATTACTCTGCCCATTGTTGTGCTTAACCCGGCTTTTGGCAGCTATGAGCTGATGATTGATTATAACCTAGAGCCTGAAATATTTAGCTTCAACAGCCTCGAAAGTTTTTCGCTTGTGCTTAACAAGAAAGGTATTGAGTCTTATCCAATTCACATTAAGATTGATACAGGGATGCATCGGTTGGGATTTATGGATACAGAGATTACTGCATTGGGTGAGAAATTGTCCAAGAGCCCCAATATAAGGGTTCAAAGCATTCTCTCGCATTTGGTTGCTACCGATGAGCCTGAGCATGATGATTTTACTCAAAGGCAGATTAACGAGTTTAAGTTTATGTGCGATAGAATTACGAATGCTATTGGCTGCAAGCCAATGTTACACATTCTCAATTCTGCTGGCATCGAGCGTTTTTCTAACGCCCAATTTGATATGGTTCGACTGGGAATCGGATTATATGGCATAAGTGCAGTACATCAGTCTAATCTGTTAAATGTAAGTACGTTAAAAACATTTGTTGCACAGATTCGAACCGTAGATGCTGGCGAAACAATTGGGTATAGCAGGAAGGGAAAGATTGAACAATTGTCTAGAATTGCTACCCTACCAGTGGGTTATGCAGATGGTCTTAACCGTAAGTTAAGCAACGGAGTGGGTAAAGTTAAAATTTGCAATCAGCTGGTTCCCTTTGTTGGGAATATCAGCATGGATACCTGTATGGTAGATGTAACCAGCATTCCTAATGTTAATGAGGGTGATGAGGTTATCCTTTTTGGTGATGATCCAACTATATCTCAAGTAGCACAAACATTGGGAACCATTCCATACGAAATACTTACCTCAATTTCGAGAAGGGTCAAAAGGATTTATATTCAGGAGTAGGTTACTCCCATCTTCAATATTATAATTTCTACCCTAGGTCGCTAATCCTCTCCAGCTTATGTTGGTCAATAATTTTAATGCGACGACCATCCAATTCCAGTACGTTTTCATCGGCAAAAGCAGACAAAGTTCGTATAGCGTTAGAAGTAGTCATGTTCGAAAGGTTTGCCAAATCTTCGCGCGAGAGGTAAACCTTTATGGTTTGGTTGTCATCCTCTAAACCATAGGTATCTCTTAGAAAAACCAAAGACTCGGCTAAGCGTCCTCGGATGTGTTTTTGGGTAAGTGTTACAGTTCGGTTATTAGAAAAGCCCAATTCAGTTGCTATGGATTTCAGGATGTGATAACATAGCAAGCCATTGGATTGTAGTATTTTAATAAAACAACTTTTTTCAATTTCTCCAACGACAGAGTCCTCTAAGGCCTCTGCTGAAGCGATATGATTTTCATCCGCTAGAAGGGCACGATAGCCAATAAACCCAATAGGTTTAGCCATTCTTACTATCTGGTCACGACCGCCTACTCCTTCTTTAAATATCTTTACCTTTCCCTTTATGAGGCAAACCAGCGCCCTGGGTGTATCTCCATCGCGATATATAATTTCACCTTTTTTATAGTACGAGCAGGTAAAATTCTTTCGCATTAGCTCCTTCTCCCTGGGCTTCAAGTTTGAGAGTAAGGAGCAAACTCCTTCGAAAGCGTTTTGGATATCAATGGTTATATGTGCCATATCGATGTAAAGAGATATTTTTTAATCAAACGATTGCGAAAAATTTGTACAACCATCTGATTTGTAATTAATTTAGTGTAAAAATGCTTTGTTGATACCCCAAAGATAGTAAAAATGTTTTACAACATTAAAAATGGATTTTTTAAAAAAGGGTCTTTGTAAGTTTTCCTTTTTAACATATCGCTTCGTCTCGTCAAAAAAGATGACGGTTCCTTGAAGACTATAGACTGTAGACTGCGAACAGAGAGGGTGAGAGGGTAAGAGATGAGGGCAAAGGGCAAAGGGCATAGGGCATAGTACTCAATCAATCAATCAATCAATTGTCACCCTGAGCTTGTCGAAGGGCAATCAATCAATAAAAACTATATTACAAATAAATGCTTCTTATTGGTATTTAGTACTTTGCCACCAGTGGCATTTTCCTTCCGTAACCAAAAGCCTTTGATGAAATTCGTAGGATAGGGGCGAACTGAAACCGCTTATACTCATTGATATTAACAAGCCGAATCGTTTTTATAACGATTTCTTTATCAAATCCTTCGTTAATTATTTCATCAGCACTTTTATGACTCTCAATGTATCGGAAAAGGATCTGATCAAGGATGTCATATTCAGGGAGGGAGTCGGAATCTTTCTGATTGGGTCGAAGTTCTGCCGAAGGAGGTTTGGTAATAGTATTATCAGGAATTATCTCAATTTCTCTGTTGATATAATGGGCAAGGGCATAGATATCAGTTTTGTAAACATCTCCCAGAACAGCCAACGCACCACACATATCACCGTAAAGAGTGCCATACCCAACGGCGGCTTCACTTTTATTGGATGTATTGAGCAGAAGATGTCCAAACTTATTGGATAGAGCCATGAGTAATGTCCCTCGCACTCTAGCCTGTATGTTTTCCTCGGTTATATCTTCAGGAATACCATCAAAAACATTTGCCAAAGTGTTTTTCAAGGTGTTGAATGAGTCGGCAATGTTTACTATATCGTATGTTATTTGTAGATTATTTGCAAGAGCAATGGCGTCGTCGATGGAATGTTGCGAGGAGTATTGAGATGGTAGTAACAGCACCCTTATGTTCTCGCTACCCAAAGCCCTTTGGGCTAGAACTAGCGTAACCGCCGAATCGATACCTCCAGAAAGTCCCAGCGTTGCTTTGGTAAAACCTGATTTATGAAAGTAGTCGCGTATTCCCATTACCAGTGCATTGTGAATCTTTGCAATCCGATCTTCACTCTCTTTTGGGGATGCTATTGCAGGTTGAATTTCTATGGCATCGGTTTCAACAACTTGAAAATCTTCATCAAAGGATTTGCATTGTAAGATTACATCTCCCTTGGTATTCAATGTCATGGAACCTCCATCGAATATCAAATCGGTATTGGCACCAACCTGATTGACATGGATAACAGGAAGCCCAAAACGTTTAACATTTCCAGTGAAAACCGACAATCGTCTTTTGTGGCTGTCGTATGAAAAAGGAGATGCAGAAATGTTGATAACCATTTCTGGTTTCTGCTTCATCAACTCCTCCATGGGTGAAATGGTGTACAACTTATTTCGTGAAACGGCTGCCGATGTGGGCTGATCGTCCCAGAGATCCTCGCAAATGGTTATGGCAATACGTTTACCGTTTAATGTTGCAATTCTAAAATCTTTACTCGACTCGAAGTATCGGTACTCATCAAAAATGTCGTATGTGGGCAGAAGTGCCTTGTGGTGCACGCTATCAATTTTACCGTTAGCCAATAAGAATGCAGAATTGTGTAGTATTTTTCCAGTGGAATTTGGATTGTAGCTGGGAGAACCTACTATAGCTGCTATACCAATGCATTGAAGGGCAATCTCACTAACAGATGCTAAACAGTTTTCGATGAATTCTTTCCTGTCGAGCAGATCGTATACAGGGTATCCGCAAACCGATAGCTCAGAGAACACCACAAGATCAACTTTTGACTGCTTGGCACGGTTAATGGCTTCGATAATTTTTTGCCTGTTTAGCTCGAAGTGATTAACCGTATAGTTGAGCTGAGCAAGGGCGATTCTCATGGTTTTTAAATATGAATTAAAAGATTAAACCTAATCTTAACCCAAGATTTCCAATGCTAACCCTTCCATATCCTGCGTCGAAAGCTGGAGTCATACCGTTGGAAAATGATATTCCAACCTGGAGTGCCGAAGGACCTCCCAGAGAGTATTCAATGCCTCCGCCAAACATATAGGATAGAAAACCAAGGTAAAGTTGATCGTTTTTTAGTACCTCCTTATCAACATCATGCTCTTCAATCCATGTATATCCTTTTAGTCTTATGTGACCCTTTATGCCCATTTGGGCATAGAATGTGGTGTAACCAATCTCGTTGGTTTTAAACTTTAATCCAAGGGGAATGGTGATATACTGCCCTTTTACCTTTATGCTTGTATTCTCGCTGATGTCATAAACATCATCTCTGGTATTAACTTGGTAACCAGTTTCATTGTACAAAAGGGTTCCACCAATATTGTTAATTGATGCACCACTTGAAATGGCATACCTATCCGCAAAAAACTTCTCAAATGCGAATCCTGCATTAAAACCTATTAATGAGCCATCAGATGAGAATTTTTTGGTATCGGATGTGAACCACGATAGTTGCGGATCGGCAAAAACTCCAAATCGAATGTATTGAGCCTGCGTACTTAAGCTTGTGAACAGTATAATTGAAACTGCTAAAGTTCTGAGGATTGTTGGTTTCATTTTTTATGTTATTAAATCAGTTACAAAGGTATGTAAATAATGGCGATGTTCGTTAGCTACCAAAAATTGAACCAAAAAAAATGACGCAAAGAGCGTCATTTTTAATAATATTTGGTTTTCATATTGTTAGAATAATCCAGTAATATTTCCATCATTATCTACATCCATTTTTTCCGATGCAGGTTCAGCAGGTAGTCCTGGCATCCGCATGATTTGACCAGTAATAGGAATTATAAAACCTGCACCAGCAGCTACCTCAATTTGCCTTACGGTTACCACAAAATCCTTTGGTCTTCCAAGCAGATCAGGGTTGTCTGATAGGGATTTTTGTGTTTTTGCAATACAAACAGCTATTTTATCAAGTCCTAAGTTATAAACCTTTTTGAGGTCTTCCTTAGCCTGTGGGGTATAGTCAACAGCTTCGGCACCGTATATTTTTTTGGCGATGGTTTCGATTTTCTTTTCGGGAGTCCATTCCCAATCGTAGAGGGCATTATGACGACAAGCACATTGCGGAGCAATTTTTGCTACCTTCTCGGCCAGATCAATGGCGCCTTCACCTCCTTTTCCCCACACATCGACTACTGAAACGGGAATGTTCATTTTATCGCAGGTTTGCTTCACAAAGTCTATCTCCTCCTGTGTATCAGCAGTAAACCTATTGATTGCAACAATGGGACAAATGCCAAATAGTCCCATATTCTCGATATGCTTCTGCAGGTTACCAATACCTTTCTTTAGTGCATCAACGTTTGGTATAGATACTTCCTTAACTGGAACACCACCATGATACTTTAAGGCACGGATTGTAGCAACTAAAACTACTGCATTGGGTGATAACCCTGATGATTCACACTTGATATCCAAGAACTTTTCTGCACCAAGGTCGAAACCAAAACCCGCTTCGGTCACTACGTATTCGCTTAACGACAATCCCAGTTTGGTTGCTACAACCGTGTTGGTACCTTGTGCGATGTTGGCAAAGGGTCCGCCATGAATAATAGCAGGAGTATTTTCAATGGTTTGAACCAGATTGGGAAGCATGGCATCCTTTAGTAAGGCTGTCATTGCACCTTCTGCTTTAAGGTCGCGAGCGTATATAGGTTTTTTATCAAAGGTATATCCAACAAAAATATTACCCAGCCTTTTTTTTAGATCCTGCAGATCTTCGGCTAGGCATAGAATTGCCATAATCTCTGATGCTGCGGTGATATCGAAACCCGTTTCGCGTGGAATACCAGACGCTGTACCTCCAAGACCAACAATAACGTTTCGTAGTGAGCGGTCGTTCATATCCATAACTCTTTTCCAGTGCACTGTGCGTGGATCGATATTGAGTGATCGTGTTTTACTCTGAATATTGTTATCGATAATGGCAGCCAGTAGGTTATGCGCTTTTTCAACAGCCGAAAAATCACCAGTGAAGTGAAGATTGATATCCTCCATAGGTAGTACCTGTGAATAGCCACCACCTGTTGCACCTCCTTTAATACCGAAAACCGGTCCCAACGAGGGTTCACGAAGTACTACAGTGGTATTCTTACCTATGCGGTTAAGCGCTTGTGAGAGACCAATCGAAACAGTAGTCTTGCCCTCACCAGCAGGTGTTGGAGATATGGCTGATACCAATACCAGCATATTCTGGTTAAGGTTCTTGCGATTGATAAGCTTTAGGGGCAATTTGGCTTTGTACTTTCCGTATGGTATAAGATCATCGTGGTTAATACCCAACTTATCGGCAATTTCTGTTATGGGTTTCATCTTTGCCTTACGGGCAATTTCAATATCGGTCATATTATTTTAAATTAAAGTGTTAGTTATCTAGGTCTATAAAATTAACAACTTTTTTGCATAAAAGTTTAGCAAATTCATTCCATTCTTGAAACAATATAAAAGTAGAGTAAGAATAAATACATTTAATTCAATATTTTGCTATTGTTTAATAGTTTTTGGGAAAGCAAATACATGTAATACCCTTTTTTGTACTTTTGTTAGAATTTTAAAATACAAAAGATTAAACTTACCCAATAATAGTGTGAAAATAATAGCTATTAATATTATAGCTTATTTTTTACTATTTAAAAAATTGAAAAAACTGAGACTTAAACTTAGACGGGGCTTAAACGAAAAGAATCAAAGAAATATCTAAAATAATCAAGAATACATTCATTTAACCCCAATATTAATAATAATAACCTCATGAATATAAAATAAATACCCGAATATGAACATTCATAAACTCGATAGTTTCTTTAAACCCAAACGGATAGCAATAATCGGTGTCTCATCAAACCCGAACAGCGTTAGCGGAAAAACCCTAAGCAATTTGGTTAGCGGTGGTTTTCATGGAGTTGTATACCCAATAAATCCCGATTTTGAAGCAGTGATGGGGATTTCGTGCTTTAAGGATTTGAAAAGTTTGCCCAAAACACCTGATCTGGCCATTATTTGTACTGATTCCTCTCAGGTGCCCGAAAAGGTTAGAGAATGCGGCGAAACCGGTGTTCATGGAATTATTATCATGTCGGCGGGGTTTAGGGAAGTTGGGGAAAAGGGAAGACTCCTTGAAGAGCAGGTTAAAAATGAACTGGCAAAGTTCGACAGGATGAGAATACTGGGGCCTAACTGTTTAGGGGTTATTTCTCCAGCCAATGGGATGAATGCAAGTTTTGCAGCCAATATGCCTAAATCTGGAAACATTGCTTTTATTAGCCAGTCAGGGGCATTGTGTACCTCGGTTCTCGATTATGCCCTTGAATCGAAAATTGGATTTTCACATTTCATTTCAGTTGGCAATTGCCTTGATGTTGATTTCGCCGATTTAATTGACTTTTTAGGTGAGGATGAAAATACTCATTCCATAATACTATATATTGAATCAATTAGCAGGGCACGTCAGTTTATGACTGCAACTCGCTCGTTTGCACGTCAAAAGCCAATTATCGTTTACAAGGCTGGTCGTTTTTCTGAATCGGCTCAGGCGGCAGCATCGCATACTGGTGCCATGGCATCGGAGGATGCCATTTATGATGCTGCCTTTGAAAGGTCTGGTTTAATCAGAGTTTACGATATTGGCGATATCTTTGACTGCGCGGCACTTATTGGGATGAATAAAATCCCCAAAGGGCCCAGACTAGGAATAATAACCAATGCCGGCGGTCCGGGAGTTATGGCCACAGATACCCTTCTACATCATAATGGTCGGTTGGCCAATCTTAGCGAAGACACCATGAAGGCTCTAAACGAGAATCTCCCAGAGTTTTGGTCGCATCGAAACCCTGTGGATGTGCTCGGTGATGCTCGCTCAAAGAGGATTAGTAAAGCAGCCAAAATAGTCATTGACGATCCAGGAGTGGATGCTCTTTTGGTAATTATTACACCTCAGGCAATGACTAATCCCACAATTATTGCTCAGGAAATTATTAAACTTGGACAAACAACTTCAAAACCTATTCTTGCAGCATGGATAGGAGGTTTGAATATGCGAGAGGGAATTAATATTCTCAACTCAGCGGGTATTCCAGCCTACAAAACACCCGAGCAGGCCATTCGTTCCTTTATGACCCTTGTTCATTACTCATTGAACCTGCAAACCCTATACGAAACACCTCGCGATATTCCCTTCGAATTTGAGTACAACCGTGAGCAGGTAAGAGTTGACTTCTTGAATAGGATCAAACCCCATGATTCTCTGCTTTCTGAGGAGCTATCAAAACAGCTGTTGCTTGCCTATGGCATACCTGTTACCATGCCGCAGACCGCCAAAAACGCTGATGATGCAGTTACCCTTGCAAAAGAGATGGGATTTCCGGTGGTCTTGAAAATTCTTTCGCCTGATATTACCCATAAAAGCGATGTTGGGGGAGTGATGCTAAATCTGGAAAATGAGGAGATGGTAAGAGCGGGATTTGAAAGGATGATTACAGGCGTAAAATCAAAAATCCCAAATGCCCGAATTGAAGGAATTACAGTTCAGCCCATGGTTAAATCAAAGGATGCGGTCGAAATGATACTGGGCATAAAACGTGATCATATCTTTGGCACTATACTAATGGCAGGGATGGGTGGAACCGGTGCTGAACTTTTCAGCGACCGATCCTTAGGATTCCCTCCGCTTAACGAGCGCTTAACCCGATTGATGTTCGAAAAGCTTAAGATTTATCCTTTATTGACTGGTTATAGGGGTTCAAGCCCTAAAAATATTGACAGACTGATCGAAATCATCAATCGTCTATCCTATCTAGCGGCAGATTATCCTGAAATTGTTGAACTGGATATAAACCCACTTCTGGTTACATCAGATAAATTAACCGTTTTGGATGCAAGAATTGTTGTTGACCTTAATCAATGTCGCAACGACTCGAACACTTATGCTCATCTTGCACTTCACCCGTACCCCGAAAAATATGTGCAAAAGAGGAAACTTGGCGATCAGGAAATACTCTTCAGACCCATAAAACCAGAAGATGAGCCATTGTGGCTGGATTTCCTTAGTAGCTGTTCAAAGGAGTCGATATATTCGAGGTTTAGATATTTTTTTCATTGGGATTCACACGAAGTGGCAACAAGGTATTGCTACATCGATTACGATCGTGAAATTGCCATTGTGGCAATAGTTGGCGAGGGAAAAGAATCTAGGATTATAGGCGTTGGTCGTTTAATTGCCGATCCCGATCACGAAACAGTTGAATACGCTGTGCTGATAACTGATTCTTGGCAAAACAAGGAGTTGGGGAGCATACTAACCGATTACTGCATGGAGATTGCCAGGAAATGGAACCTCAGAAAATTGGTGGCTCAAACCACCACCGACAATACCCGTATGATAAGGATGTTTGAGAAACGAGGCTTCGAAATTATTTATGATGCTGATTCAACAGTTGAAGTGATTAAAGAGTTGTAAGCAAATGGCCAACAAAAATAGGTTTTGTAATAGCAAATATTTATGACATTTATATCTCTTTTTTCAGGGTTTACTAAGTGAAAATAAAATATGAATTTTTTATTCAAAAAAGTGGATCGAGACAATTAGTTTTATTATTGAATTTAATTTTGAACATATTAATATTAAATGTTACCTTATTTACGCTTTGAATTAAACTCATGAAAAACAAATAGTTACGTTTTCGTTAAAAAAAATCTGAAAAAAGTGAAAAATGACCCTAAACTGATTGAAATCTTTGCCGGAACAACTTGGCAAGCTGGTATGGTAAAAAGTTTACTTGAGGATGCTGGGATAAAAGCATTCATGAAGGATGAAATTATTGGCACACTAAACCCATGGTGGACAGCCCCTGGTGGAGCTGGTTCAGTGTCAGTGTTTATCTCTAGCCTAGATTTTGATAAAGCAAAGCCAATAGTAGATGATTATGAGAACAACCTAAAGGCAAGATGATTTTTAATTGTGAATTATACAATCAACAAAATACTATAAAAATAAAATCACCTCAACTTCGTTAGTATTTTGCTGTTTATTAAGTAAAGAAATTTATAATCTACTCAAAAAAAATGCTTAGATCATTCATACTTTTTTTTATATCATTAACCATTAGTTCAAGCCTTTACAGTCAAGTTTATAGCCGGAGGATTCCCTGGCCATCGGCCCAGGAAAGGGTTTCGCAGGGGGTGGAACTCCGGGATGAAGCACCCATCCAGCTGCACCGCTTACAATTCGATGGAGCCATTTATCCCGATCCGGTTAGCATGCTGCCTCATTACTATGAGTTGATCCCAATTTCCCAAGCCGTTAGCGACATAGCACAGATAACCGTGAGGATCGAATACATGGGGTTTGAAGTCCTCTTGGAGGGGGAGCGAAAGCTAGTTGAGGGTAATGATGTAGCAATAATAGAAGAACAAAAGGTGGATTTCAGAGTCCACCGCTCGCGAGGAAAATCCTACCTTCAAGTTACCATACCGGCAGTCCGAATTAACCCCACCTCAGGGCAACTTCAAAAGTTAACGCAGTTCAACATCAGGGTGCAGGAGAATCCTGAATTACCCTACCCTAAAATTTCGCACAGCTATACTTCGCAATCGGTTTTGGCTACAGGCACCTGGGTAAGAGTAACTGTTTCACAAACGGGAATTCAAAGGATAAATTACTCAGAGTTGCTGTCCATGGGATTGTCTAACCTTGATAACATTTCAGTTTGGGGGCATGGGGGCAAACAGCTTCCCTTCTGGAATAATCAGCCCTCGTACGATGATCTGGAGCAGATTCCCTTATGGATGGAGAAGGGTAGCGATGGAATTTTCAATCAGGGCGATTACATTCTTTTCTATGCGCAAGGACCGGTAACATGGAGTATAAACCCTCCAGATAGCATGTTTACTCATCAGATTCACGACTATGCTGATGTAGTAAGCTACTTTATCACATCCAGCAAGCCCAACCCCTTTAGGATACCAACCGTTTCCAGTCCTGCTGCCCCCGCAACCAGAACCAGCTCCTCCTATGATGCCCTGGTTTACTTCGAGAGGAATGATACCAATCTCATTAAGTCCGGTAGGCAGTGGTTTGGGGAAATTTTCGACGTGTACACCACCCGTTCGTACTCCACGGGGCTGAACCAACCCATTGCAGGTGGAAAGGCTATGGTTAGGGTAAGTGCTGGCGCCCGATCAGGTTCAAACAGTTCATTTACCGTTAAGGCAAATGGCATTCCGTTGGGATCGATAAGCATTTCATCAGTTAGTCTTACAAGCCAGTACTTCTATTTTGCTTCGGTTTCAACCAGAACCTTTGAGTTACCCTATACACAGGGAGAGCTTTCGCTTGAACTAACTTACAACAAGCCCACCCCAGCAGCCAAGGCTTGGCTCGATTACATCACGGTTAACGCCCGTCAAAGTTTATCGTTTGGCTCAAAGCAGTTGGATTTCCGCGATTTGGAAAGCGTTGGAGTGGGGGAACTAACGCAATTTGCTATACAGAATGCCACCAGCAACCTGTTGGTATGGGATGTTACTGATTTTCATGGGCCCGTAAACCTCAGTACCACCAGCCAAAACGGAGTATCCAGCTTTAAAAGGGATACTGAAGTACTAAGGGTGTTTATCGCCTTCACAGCGAATCAGGCATACAGCGTAACAGTGGTTGGTGAGGTACCCAATCAGAATATCCATGGACAGCCCCAACCCGAAATGGTAATTGTAACCCATCCCAACTTTCTGTCCCAAGCAGAGGAACTGGCACAGATTCACTTAGAGGAAAGCGGCTTGAAAACCCTTATTGTAACCAATCAGCAGGTTTACAACGAGTTCTCATCGGGTACACCGGACGTATCGTCGATCCGCAATATGATGCGGATGTTCTACAACCGTTCCACCTCTGAGGTGGACATGCCACGCTTCCTACTGCTGTTTGGTGATGGATCGTACGATAACCGAACCCAAAGTAAATCAAATACTAATTATATTTTAACCTATCAATCTGAGAACTCAATTCTTGTTTCATCATCATTTGTCTCCGACGATTACTTTGGTTTACTTGACGAGAATGAAGGGGAATCAACAGGTTTAATCGATTTAGGCATTGGTCGTATTCCTGCAAATACTTCAGAGGAGGCTAATGTGGCGATCAGCAAGATTAGGCAGTATCTTCATCCCTCTTCAAAAGGGAACTGGCATAATCAACTTAGTTTTATTGGTGATGATGGCGATGGCAATATGCATATGAGGGATTCAGATTTGCTTGCAAAGTTTGTTGAGAATAATTACCCACGATATAATATTGAGAAGATATATTTTGATGCTTACCCATTGGTAACCACATCGCAGGGAGCCCGCTATCCCGAAGTTACCAATGCCATAAATAACCGTGCCAATCAGGGGGCTCTTATTATAAACTATGTTGGTCATGCCAATGCTCGCTGGCTCGCTCACGAAAAAGTACTGATGATCAGCGATATACAGTCATGGCGAAATATGGACAAATTACCTCTTTTTGTTACAGCTACCTGTGAGTTTAGCCGTTTTGACGATTTTTCACATAAATCGGCAGGTGAGCACGTACTATTTTCCTCAAAAGGAGGAAGTGTTGGGTTGGTTTCAACATCGCGGGTGGTATACGCAAATCCAAACTTTTTGCTCAACGAGAATTTCTTCAAGATCATCTTTTCCAAACGTGATAGTAAAGATGGAAGCAGTAACGATAAGTACTATCGGTTGGGCGATGTGCTTAGGATAGCTAAAACTCAATCGGGAACAGGGAACAATAAGCGCAATTTCCTTCTTTTGGGCGATCCGGCATTGATGATCCACTACCCCGAATTGGAACTGTCCGTCACTGAAATCAATGGCAAGGCAGTGGGGGGTGAGCAGGATACCTTAAGAGCCCTGAACCGAGTTGAGGTGAAGGGTGTGGTTAGCGGCACAAGGTCAAATGAAGATTTTGATGGCGAGGCCATTATCACGCTTTACGACAAGGAGAAGGAAGTCACCACTTTATCCAATATCGGAAATACTCCCTTTGATTTCAAAACGCGTGAGAATACAATATATAGGGGTCGATCGACCATAAGCAATGGGGAGTTTAAGTCCACATTTATTATCCCCAAGGATATAATGTACCGTTACGGTTCTGGGCGGTTCAGCCTCTATGCTAGTAATGATCTGGTTACCGGTTCGGGTTACTTCGAAGATTTCATAGTTGGTGGTATAAGCGATAGCATTGGGAATGATACCCGAGGACCCGATATTGAAATATACATGAACGACAAAAACTTTGTATCAGGAGGTATCATTGATCCCAATCCCAAGCTGATTGTTCACCTTTCCGATAGTTCAGGGCTAAACACCACTGGAACTGGTATAGGTCATGATTTAAAGGCAACACTGATTGGTGATAACGAAACGGCCTATGTGCTTAACGATTATTACGTTGCAGATGTGGATAGCTATCAGAGTGGCAGGGTGGAGTATCAGTTAATAAACCTATCTCCCGGAGATTACACCTTACGGGTTAAAGCGTGGGACGTTTACAACAACAGCAACGAATCGGAGGTTAACTTTACGGTGAAAGCTGATGATGCGCTGGTGCTGAGCCATGTTCTTAACTACCCCAACCCCTTTACCGAGTCCACTGGATTTTACTTTGAACACAACCAGCCCTACGAGGATTTCGATGTGTCTATCCAGATATTTAGCCCATCGGGAAAGTTGGTTAAAACGCTTGATTACTATTACCCGGGTAGCGGTAGCTACCGAATTGGGCCAATCCACTGGGATGGACTGGATGATTTTGGCGATAGGATTGGACGCGGAGTTTACTTTTATCGTTTAAGAGTGAGGCTTTCCAGCGGAAAAACAATCCAAGCATACCAGAAACTGGTAATATTAAAGTAAGCTAAATTAATACTAATATAGATTTTATTTTGTTTTCATTATTTAAGTTATTTTTGCGTTTTAAATTTTTGATCATGTTTAGAAAGTTTTTTCTGATTCTTTTGTTACCCTTATTGTTGATTAACCTAAAGACCTTTGCACAATTTAATCCAGATGTATCTTTATTAGGTGGTCTAAATGCGTTGAGAGTTGGTGTACCATTTCTTTTAATTGCTCCCGATTCGCGTGCTGGATCCATGGGCGATGTGGGTGCTGCTTCTGTACCCGATGTGAACAGTCAGCATTGGAATCCTGCCAAATATGCTTTTATTGAAAATGAGTGGGGAATAGGATTATCATACACACCCTGGTTAAGGAACTTAATTAATGACATAGATCTTACCTATCTCTCTGGATTCTATCGTTTTGATGACCAACAGGTGCTTAGCGCCACTTTGCTATACTTCTCATTGGGCTCAATTACTTTTACCAATGATCAGGGTGATTACATGCAGACACATAATGCTAATGAGTTTGCCATTGATGCAGCCTACTCAAGGAAGTTTTCCGATAAGATTAGTGGTGGTATAGCATACCGTTTTATCCGTTCCGATTTAACTGGAGGGTTTTCGCAGCAAGGTCAACCCGATGCCAAAGCGGGTAATGCATGGGCTGCAGATATTTCTACTTACTATCAAACTCCCATTGTGGTTGATGATAAGGATGGAGAATTTGCTCTTGGATTGAATATCTCAAACATTGGCTCAAAAATTTCTTATAACGATGATGCCACAAAAGATTTTATCCCGATAAATATGCGATTGGGTGGCCGATTTACACTCGATTTAGATCCATATAACAGCATGTCTGTTCTAATTGATGCGAATAAACTGCTTGTTCCAACACCGCCGATTTACCAAAGGAACGATGAAGGTGATTTGGTGATAGCATTTGGAATGGACCCTGATGTTCCGGTTACTACGGGTATGCTGCAGTCGTTTTACGATGCTCCGGGTGGTTTTAAAGAGGAATTGAACGAGATCAGCATTGCTGCTGGATTTGAGTATCTTTACGCTAAGCAGTTTGCCATTAGGGCTGGTTACTTCGATGAACATGCTAACAAGGGTAACAGAAAATATTTTACTCTGGGGGCGGGTGTTAAGTATAATATTTTTCAGCTCGATTTTGCTTACCTTATTCCTAGAGCAGGACAGACAAACCCCTTGGCCAATACCGTCAGATTTACATTAGGCTTCGAGTTTGAGCCAACTAAGGGGAGAAGACCTTCGAAGAGATAACATGAGCAATATTAGGATTGGCATTGGATACGATGTACATAAGTTAGCCGAAGGCTACGAGTTTTGGCTTGGCGGTATAAGATTGGATCATCATAAAGGATCCGTGGGTCATTCAGATGGAGATGTGCTAATCCATGCCATTTGCGATGCTATGCTGGGAGCCGCTGCTCTTCGCGACATTGGTTATCATTTCCCCGATAACGACTCTACATTTAAAGGGATCGATAGTAAAATTTTGCTCAAAAAATCACTTGAAATTATAGCTAAAGAGGGTTACTCTATTATCAATATCGATTCTACCATATGTCTTCAGAATCCAAAGGTTAAGGATTTTATACCCAAAATGCAGAAAACTTTGGAGGAAACGTTGGCTTTGGAACCCGGAACAGTATCAGTTAAGGCAACCACAACAGAAAAGTTGGGTTTTGTTGGTCGCGAAGAGGGAATTGCTGCGTATGCAGTTGTTTTGCTAAACAAAAAGTAGTTTATGCAGAAAAAGACACTGCTACTTGGGGCAAGCAGTAAACCTGGTCGGTTTTCAATGTTAGCCATTAAAAGTTTGGTTAATCATAACGTTGAAGTTATCGCCATTGGATCCCGCCCCGACGAGGTTGCTGGGGTACCAATTCTTAACTATCCGGTATACCCAAATGATATTCACACAGTTACTTTATACCTTAATCCATTTCGCCAAAAGCAATACCTCGATTATATTATACAGCTAAAGCCCAAAAGGATTATTTTCAACCCAGGCACTGAGAATCCAGAACTTTTTAAACTAGCCAAGGAGAATGACATTGAGGTGGTGTACGATTGTACTTTGATTATGCTTAATAATGGCACCTACTAGAGAAGAATCTTTCTAATCCTACTTACAGCGTTATTATTCTGCAATATTTAATCTGCAGGAACTTTTATTATCATTTAATAAGATTTAACATAAGTTTATCTACCAATATACTATCATTGATTTCAACCAATACTTTTAAATAAAATACTGACGAAATTTTTAGTATATTGCATTTCAATTTTTTTTTAAGAAAAATCTTCCATCAACGCTTTTTTGTATATGAGAAATTCAATCATTATTTCAGTAACAATTATTTTACTCCATTTCTCTGCTTCTGCCCAGTTGGACTACCTGTACAATGATTCAATACCCCATTCGGCTTTATTGCTGAGTCATTACGTTCAGTATCCCTCTGTTACAGGAAATGAGCGAGATGCAGGTTTGTTCTTGGCATCCATTGCAATGCAGAAAGGACTCTACGTTACACTTTTAACAAACCATGCCGATAGTTTTAATTTTGTGGCTTCCCTTTATCCATTAGAATTAAAAAAACCAAATATTATTCTTCTAAATCATATTGATGTTGTTCCTGCCAACAATTGCGATGAATTTACCTACCAGCCATTTTCAGGTACAATTGCCGATGGACAGATTTGGGGGAGAGGGGCAATAGATAATAAGGGAATGGCGGTAATGCAGCTTTTAGGGATGGAGCGTTTCGTTGAATTGGCTAAACATAATGATTTACCCTTTAATGTTACTTTGCTATCGGTTTCGGGAGAAGAAACAGGGGGCTATACTGGTGCAAAAATTGTATCCGAAAGATTTATCGAATTGCTTAACCCGTTTGTGTTGTATGGGGAAGGGGGTACGGGTATTCCAGGGCTTCTAAAGAATGACCCCGAGCGAAAAGTTTTTACCATTTCCACTACGTTTAAAAGGAGGCTTTTTTTAAAGCTAACCTTGAATATGAATACAACAGGTCATGGATCTGTGCCACCCCGAAGTTACGCTACACTGGAAATGATCAGTACAATAAACCGATTGAATGACAGGAAAAGCAAAATTGAATTTTCAAAGACAACCCGATTGATGTTTTATGAGTTGGGACGTTTGGAGGGAGGATTAAGGGGTTTGGGTCTTCGTAATCCAAGGCTTTTTCGCCCCGTTATCAATAAATCCATTCGAAAGGACGAAATGATCCATTCTCTATTTGTCAATACTGTAAGCGTTACCGGGATAAATACACCCCATGGAAACGTTAATCAAATACCTCAGAGCATTTCAGTTATCCTTGACTGTAGGCTGCTACCTGATGTGCAAACAGATGATTTTATAGCTGACCTGCTTAAAATTCTTCGTAATGATGATTTGGAGGTGAAAATTATCCATGAAGATATTCATGCAGCTCCTACAGAGCTGGGCGAATACTATACAAAGATGGAGAGGGCACTGGATAAGGTTTATCCTAATTGTGGAGTTGTTCCCGTATTGATGCCTGCATCCAACGATAATAATTACTTTAGAGCCGTTGGAGTTCCCTCATATGGCATTTTACCCGTACTAATGCAGATGGAACATATTCTTTCAATTCATAATATCGATGAAAGGATTCCCATTCATGCGCTTGAAGAAGGGGTTGAAGTTTACTATGAACTCCTAAAAGAATTCTTTGAACCATATTATTCGAACTAAGCTTAAATAACTTGCTCAAAACCATTTCTAGGCTAGCATCCATGCTATACTCCTACAGGTTTAAATCTTGGGATGCAAATGCTATTAGCTTACAGAAGAGCGTTTTTTCTGGTCTAATCCAAAAAGCTATAAATACTCATTTCGGGAAGGATCATCATTTTAGCGAAATATCAAACCATGATGATTTTATCGAACATGTTCCCATTTGCGATTACGAAACCCTAAAGCCCTACATCAATAGGATAATTGATGGTGAAGCGAATGTATTATGGCCGGGGAAACCCATTTACCTCGCAAAAACTTCTGGAACAACTTCGGGGGTCAAAAACATTCCAATAACTAGAGATTCAATACCAAATCATATCAATTCGGCAAGATTAGCCCTTTTGATGTATATATACAAAACAGGAAGGTGCGATTTTATAAATGGAAAATACATCTTCATTTCAGGGAGCCCCGAACTTAATAGAATGGGTTCTATTCCTATGGGGCGCCTTTCGGGTATTGTTAACCACCATGTTCCTTTTTATGTTAGGAGAAATCAGCTGCCAACCTATAAATCCAACTGTATTACCGACTGGGAAACGAAAATTGACACCATCGTTCAGGAAACCTTGCAGCAAAAAATGAGCTTAATCAGTGGGATTCCGCCCTGGGTGGAGCAGTACTTTGAAAGGATTCTGCAATTTTCTGGTAAAGGTACTATTAATGAGGTGTTTCCATATTTTTCGCTATTTGTTTATGGTGGGGTTAACTTTAAACCCTACGAATTAAGGTTTAAGGAGTTGATAGGAAAAGATGTCGATTTACTGGAAACCTATCCTGCCTCCGAGGGTTTTATTGCCTTTCAGGATGAATTTCCTTCGCAAGGGCTATTGTTAATTCCCGACTCGGGAATTTTTTACGAGTTTGTTCCAACAGAAAGATTTGACGATCCCAATCCACCTCGTTTTACCCTCGAGAATGTCGAGTTGAATAAAAACTATGCTGTTGTTGTGTCTACCAATGCAGGTTTATGGGCTTATAGCTTGGGTGATACTGTGATGTTTGTCTCAAAAAATCCATATCGATTAATGGTAACAGGCAGACTAAAGCATTACACTTCGGCATTTGGCGAGCATGTAATTGCTGAGGAGGTTGAATCATCCATAGATGAGGTTTGTAAAAGGTTCAATGCTCAGGTTGTTGAGTTTACTGTTGCACCCCTTGTGAATAATCCCGATGGTATTGCCTGCCATGAATGGTTCATTGAATTTTCAAAAGCACCAGAACAGCTTGATGAATTCAAACATTTTCTCGATGAGATCATGCAGAAGAAAAATCCTTACTATAAGGATTTGGTAACGGGAAAAATTTTGCAACCTTTGATAGTAAGGGCTTTACCTAAAGGAGCATTCATAAAGTACATGAAATCAATTGGTAAGTTGGGCGAGCAGAATAAAGTACCGCATTTAATGAATGACCGATCAATGGCTGATGTGCTACACCGGTATCTTGAGGTTAATTGAGAAGTTAAATCAAATCCCAAAGAAAGATTGCTTTAGTTTTTTCGAGCAGGATATAAAATGAAATCTTATTAGATGTATGATTGACAATAAGTTATAGTTAATTCTCATACGATTTTATGCAATTATTCGCAAAGCCTTATACCATTATCCTCAATGATTATCATCTTCGATTTGTATAACGAACCTATTGCTTTCTTGAATACCTTTTTGCTAATGCCTAAAAGTTGATAAATCTTTTCGGGTTCACTGCTATCGGTCAAGCTCAAAAAACCATTGTTCTTTTCCAGTCTATCGAGAATACCTTTTGTTACTCCATCAATATTTTCGTAACCAGGCCTTTGAAGGGCAAGGTCAATTTTATCATCTTCTCTTACTCTTTTTATGTAGCCTTTAATTCTCTTGCCCCGATCGAGATGACGGAATACCTCGTTCTTGTATAGAACACCCCAATGTGCGTTGTTAATTATGGCATTGTATCCCAGTTCCGATTGAACATAAATCAAAAGATCCACCTCTTGTCCAACGGTATAGTTGGGTGGTGTATTATCCAAGAATTTATCAACTTTAGCCGATGCGGCTAACCTGTTGGTTTCATGGTCAAGGTAAAGTGCTACGATGTAACTTTTGCCCACCTCCATCTTTTGCTTCTGCTCCCTGAAGGGGACAAAAAGATCCTTGGGTAAACCCCATTCCAAAAATGCACCCACGCTGGTAACAGTAACAACCTTTAGCATGGCAAACTCGCCCATCAATATCTTTGGGGTTTCGGTGGTGGCAATTATCCTATCCTCCGAATCGAAGTAGATGAAAACGTTGATGTCATCATCGACCTTTGTGCCATCGGGTACATACCTACGGGGAAGGAGAATTTCGCCCTGCTCTCCTCCATCGAGGTAGCATCCTATGCTAACAATCCTAAGCACCTTAAGGCTGTTTATCTTTCCAATTTGAGTCATAATCTTTTCAATGTGTTGGTGTAAAAATAAAGGTTTTGGTTTGTTTAATTGAACATATTTTTGATAATCGACATGTCGATTATCAAATACATGTTACAAACTATAAAAATAATTTTTTTGAAGAAGTTTTTTGATATACCCTTAATGCAATGTATGTAGAGTTAATCTAAAATTAAATAGCATTATATATCAAATATATGCATATAATGTGTAGTGTAAATTAATGGATTGGATTGTTAAAAAGAATATAAATGTAGAGTTTAAGTATAGTCAAATATTGTAATATATATTATGGTAATAATTCTATTAGAAATGTTTTTTTTTAAGAAAATCATTAAAAGAAAAAACTAACTCCTCATTTTTTTAATATGATTATTTTGGATTTTATAGTTTTGAATCTATCAAATGAAAAAACGCAATTGAAATATGTTTTAAAACTCTACAAGCATAATAATCCTGTTTCGAAAAATATAATGCAATTAAATGATTTACAGAATAAAAGAGGGTAGAATATTATGGTCTAAAATATGCAGCTACGACATCTGGATCATTAATTTGACCAAAATAGCTGAAACGCCAATAGATAGAACTGAAATCCCTCTTAATGTGACCTGTCCCTGAAAAACCATCGGTGGTGTTAGTATAAAACAATGTTATAAGAGTATCCTGAATAGTGGCGTAGGTTTCAACGTTGAAACCTAAATTATAAAAATTATAAATAACAATCATTGTTGAATCAACCCCTTGGTAGTCAATGCTAACATTGTATTGTCTGTAACCATAAACACCACCATCTTCCTGACAAAGCCAGGAACCGAGAATTGAATCTTTTGGATAATTATTTTCCTTATCGCATGAGGAAGAAATCATAAATAGACCAAAAGATAATATTATAAGGGAATGTGATAATTTTTTCATTGTTGAAAAGATTTATTTTACAACCTTGTTGATCAATTCATCATCGGCAATATTTGGGATTGTAACAGTTAGATTAGGAGTACGATTCATTTCGCGCTGAATGGCAAATATAGCTTCCTTATTACGTGCCCAACCACGTCGTGCTATGCCATTGTTTACATCCCAATGTAGCATCATTCTTAAACGACGATCAGCTTCAGCTGATCCATCGAGAGTCATTCCAAAACCTCCGTTAATTACCTCGCCCCAGCCAACACCTCCGCCATTGTGGATGGAAACCCAGGTGGCTCCCCTAAACGAATCGCCAATTACGTTATGAATTGCCATATCGGCAGTAAAACTTGAACCATCATAGATATTCGATGTTTCCCTGAAAGGAGAATCAGTTCCAGAAACGTCGTGGTGATCGCGCCCTAAAACAATGGGTGCCGAAATAATACCATCGCGTATGGCTTTGTTAAATGCTTCTGCAATCTTAATCCTTCCTTCAGCATCAGCGTAAAGAATGCGTGCCTGAGATCCAACAACCAACTTATTAGTTCCAGCTTCCTTAATCCAGTGAATATTATCCTCGAGTTGGCCAAGTATTTCTCCCGGGGCTGTTTTTGAAATTTGCTCAAGTACTTGTTGGGCAATGCGGTCGGTTTTTTCCAAGTCAACTGGATCGGATGAAGTGCAAACCCATCGGAACGGTCCAAATCCATAATCGAAGAACATGGGTCCCATAATATCCTGAATATACGATGGGTAAATGAAATTACCAGTACCATCAAGAATGTCAGCTCCTGCGCGACTCGATTCGAGCAGAAATGCGTTGCCATAATCAAAGAAATACATTCCCCTTTTAGTGAGAGTATTTATAGCCTTTACCTGACGGCGCAAACTTTCGTATACCTTTTCCTTGAAAAGTTGGGGGTTGTTGGCCATAAGTTGGTTGGACTCCTCAAGCGATAAACCAACCGGGTAGTAGCCACCGGCAAAGGGATTGTGTAACGATGTCTGATCGCTACCTAAATCAACGGCTATATCCTCTAATGCGAGACGCTCCCACAGATCAACAATATTGCCCTGATAGGCAATTGACACGACCTGCTTGTTTCCCATGGCTCTCCGAATTCGGGGAATCAGAAGATCTAAATTGTCGAATACCTCATCAACCCAACCCTGGCTATGCCTAACTTGTGTTGCCTTTGGGTTTATCTCGGCAATAACGCTTACTACACCGGAAATGACACCAGCCTTGGGTTGAGCTCCTGACATGCCACCTAAACCCGATGAAACAAATAGTTTGCCCCGTAGATCTTTTTCACCTGGTTTTAGCCGCTTGCGGCCTGCATTCAGAATAGTTATTGTTGTACCATGTACAATTCCCTGAGGGCCAATATACATGAATGAACCAGCAGTCATTTGACCATATTGTGTAACGCCTAAGGCGTTGAATCGTTCCCAGTCGTCCTTGCTGCTGTAGTTGGGTATCATCATGCCATTGGTTACCACAACCCTAGGGGCTTCCTTGTGCGATGGAAAAAGACCCATTGGGTGTCCGGAGTATAGAACCAATGTTTGCTCATCTGTCATTTCGGCCAGATACTTCATGGTTAAAAGGTACTGTGCCCAGTTTTGGAACACAGCACCATTGCCACCGTAAGTAATCAGTTCATGAGGATGTTGTGCAACCGCGTAATCGAGGTTGTTGCTTAGCATTAGCATGATAGATGCTGCTTGCAAAGATTTATGTGGGAAGTCGTAGATGCTTCGGGCTGTGATTATGTAATCAGGGCGAAAGCGATACATGTAAATTCGTCCAAACTCATTGAGCTCTTTTGCAAATTCCTCTGCCAAAACGGCATGATGTTTTACCGGAAAGTAGCGGAGGGCATTTTTTATGGCGAGTTTTTTTTCGGGTATAGTTAAAATTTGCTTGCGCTTAGGTGCATGGTTGACACTGTTATCCCATGGTTTCGATGCTGGTAGTTCATCGGGAATTCCTTGTAGGATAAGGTGTTGAAATTCTTCTCTGTTCATATCCTGTGCTTACTTTTAAGTATCAGGGTGTAAAGTTACAACTTTTTAGTATGGTTTGCCATTTTTACTATTAGTATCTATTGCATGCTTTTTGATTGTTACAGATTGATCAATTTTGTAAATTTACCAATCATTTAAAACTTTAAAAGTCATGAATAAAAAACGGCTATTATACTTTTTAGCATTGATCATGCTGATTCCATTTTTTAGCAGTTGCGGTTATAACCGTATGGTTTCACTTGACGAGGGAGTAACATCGCAGTGGGCAAACGTAGAAAACGTATACCAGCGGCGAATGGATCTTATTCCCAATTTGGTGAGTACAGTGAAAGGATATGCAGATTTCGAGCAGCAAACCCTCACTCAGGTAATTGAGGCACGAGCAAAGGCCACATCGGTTACCATTGATCCAACTAATCTTACCGAGGCAAATTTAAAGCAATTTCAACAGGCTCAAGGAGAGGTGAGCAGTGCCTTGTCGCGCCTTTTGGTAACCATTGAGCGTTATCCAGATCTGAAGGCAAACCAAAATTTTCTTGATCTGCAGGCTCAGCTGGAGGGTACAGAGAATAGGATCGCCGTTGAAAGGCGAAAGTTTAACGAAGCTGTTCAATCATATAACTCCTATATCCGTTCTTTTCCACGTGTAATCTATGCTGGGTGGTTTGGTTTTGAGAAAAAAGCATACTTCGAGGCAGATCAGGCTGCAAGAGAGGCCCCAAAAGTAGATTTTAGCAATTAAAGTGAAATTTGATATATAATCATATCGATTCAAATAAAATCTAAAAATTCATGGCAGTTGATAAGTTTAAATTAGCCGAGAAGATTAGGATTGTTAGTGCAATTAAGCAGGCTGAGAAAAATACATCGGGAGAGGTTAGAGTCCACATTGAGAATCATAGTAAAACAGATGTTCTCGATAGAGCAGCCGATGTATTTGCCATGCTAAAGATGCACAAGACACAGCTTCGCAATGGAGTACTCTTTTACCTGGCATTAAAGGATAAAAATTTTGCTGTCCTTGGGGATGCCGGCATCAACGCAGTGGTGCCCGACAATTTTTGGGAATCAATCAAGGAGGCGATGCAAGAACATTTCAAAAATGGAGATTTTGCTGAGGGCTTATCCATTGGTATTACTATGGCTGGCGAAAAATTGAAGGAGCATTTTCCATACCAGAAAGATGATGTTAACGAACTTCCCGACGATATTTCGTTTGGGTAATAATACCATTTTGCAATGAAAAGATTTATTACATCAGTAATTTTATCACTAAGTTTTCTTTTTGGTATATCATATGCACAGGATATACCTGAACCAATGAACCCTCCACGCCTGGTTAATGATTTTGCTGGATTACTTAGCCAAAGTGAATATGCAAAGTTGGAACGAAAACTTCGAAATTACCACGATACAACGTCAACACAGGTATATATCATAACCGTTAATGACTTGATGGGATACGATTTGGCCGATTTCGCTTTTCGCATTGGTGAAAAATGGGGAATAGGACAGAAAGGCAAGGATAATGGCCTAATTATTTTGATTAAGCCAAGGATTGGAAATCAACGGGGCGAAGCTATGATTGCAACTGGTTATGGTTTGGAGGATGTGATTCCAGATGCCATTTCCAAACGTATTATTGATCGAGAGATAATTCCGTATTTTCAGGAGGGAAACTATTATGGCGGACTGGATAAAGCCACAACTACGATAATTGGATTAGCCTCCGGTAAGTTTTCTGGAGACGAGTATCTAGGGCAGGGCGGGGCATTTGTTGCTCTTCCATTATTAATATTCTTATTACTTTTCTTTATCATCCTTTTCAATGTGAAGAAAACCCGAGGTAGATCAATTGGGCATAATATCCCATTTTGGATTGCCATGGGTATGCTATCGGGGGGAGGAGGCCGAAGCGGCGGTTTCGGTGGGTTTAGTTCGGGTAGTGGTTCGTTTGGAGGATTTTCTGGTGGAGGAGGTGGATCCTTTGGAGGTGGCGGTGCCAGAGGTAGTTGGTAATGAATTATTTTCTAAATATTTAAAGCAAAATAAAAAGGGGCATAAGCCCCTTTTTGCGTATAATTCTAATCGAAAAATTTATTCTTCTCCATTTTCTGAGTAACCTTGATCTACAAGAATTCTTCCGCAATACTCACATACAATTATCTTCTTGCGCATTTTAATGTCCAGTTGGCGTTGGGGAGGAATCTTGTTGAAACAGCCCCCGCAGGCATCACGTTTTACTGTTACAACAGCAAGTCCATTGCGTGCATTTGCCCTAATCCTTTTGTATGCTGAAAGAAGCCTTGGCTCAATCACCTCCTGAAAAGCTTCAGAATTGCGAAGTAGTTCCTCTTCCTCCTTTTGGGTGTCGGTAACAATACTATCAAGTTCATTTTTCTTAACTTGCAGATCGGCCTTGGTATCGTTTAGTTGATCTTGGGCTTGTTCGATTAGCTGTTTCTTATCTTTAGCTTGTTGCGAGTACTCTTTAATTCTTTTCTCGCAGAGCTCAATCTCGAGGGTTTGGTATTCAATCTCTTTCGATAGAGAATCGTATTCTCGGTTATTGCGTACGTTTTTTTGCTGTTCAGAGTATTTTGAAATCAAACTTTCAGCATTCTTTATTTCAAGGTTTTTATTGACAACCTGTTGGTTGAGTTCATCAACTTCGGTGCTGAGATTTGAAATGCGTGTTTCTAGTCCAGCTACATCATCTTCAAGATCCTGAACTTCAAGGGGAAGTTCGCCTCTGAGGGTTCTAATCTGATCGATTTTAGAGTCAATTTGTTGAAGTTCGTATAGAAACTTGATCTTCTCTTCAACGGACATTTCTGTTACGTCTGCTGCTTTACTTTCTTTTGCTACCATACCTTGTTTATAAATAGTTAATGGGATTGGTCTTAACTTTAGATTTTAGGATCGCAAAATTAGGTAATTTTTTTGTAAGATAATCATAAAAAATATCTACAGTAAATTGTTCGCTCTCGAAGTGCCCAATATCAGCCACTAAAATTTTACCATCAGCATCAAAAAACTGATGATATTTCATGTCGGCTGTGATAAATGCATCTGCTTTAATTGATAAGGCCTTGGAAAGTAGACTAGCTCCGCTACCACCGCAAAAAGCAACTTTTTGAATTTCTTTTCCCATAAGAGCAGTATGTCGGATGCAACCAGCTTTGAAAATTTGCTTCACCTTCTTCAAAAAGTCTAACTCTCCATAAGGTTTTTTAAGATTGCCAACCATGCCCAGTCCAGCCCTTGGGTTATCGTTGAGCAAAGGATAAATATCATACGCAACCTCTTCGTAAGGATGAGCATCTACCATGGACTGAATAACTTTGGAGAGGATAGGCTTGGGAACAATAACTTCGATACGAGTTTCGGGCTCAAAGTGTAACTCTCCTTGACTGCCAACATACGGATTGGTTTCACTCCCTGCCCTGAAGGTACCATTACCTTCAAGGTTGAACGAGCACTGATCGTAATCGCCAATTTGCCCAGCACCAGCATTGAACATGGCCAACCTAACCTCTTGTGCTTTTTGGTTAGGAACAAAAGTGGTTAGTTTAACCAGCTGTTCGGTTGCGGGGCTTAGGATTTGCAGGTTATTCAATTCTAGGCGTTTAGCAATCTCCATGCTAACTCCATTCCAAATACTATCAAGATTTGTATGGGCACAGTAAATGGCAATTCCATTTTTTATGGCTTTTATTACAGTGCGCTCAGTGTAGCTAGACCCGATAAGCCGTTTTATCCCACCAAATATTACGGGGTGGTGAGCTATAATTAGGTTTGTATCTTTCTTTAAGGCATCGTCAATTACATCTGGTGTTACATCGATGGTAAGTAGAATGCCATTGACAGGGCTATCGGGAGAGCCAACCAGCAACCCTGAGTTATCGTAACTTTCCTGGTAA
>CAZDXY010000018.1:15565-43723 GCA_964509385.1 uncultured Rikenellaceae bacterium | reverse complement strand
GCTTCAACCTTCCAACTTCCCTGCCCGACTGCATCGTTCAGGCGGGGGTCTTCGGGCTTCCGACCCTAAAATCATTCCACTAAAATTGCAGTAGTACCTAAAATAGTAACATTGGGGCAAATACAGGGCAAGTGGTGCTACCCAATTGGTTTCGAATGCTTCGCTTACATATTTTTGCTCTGTGCCGCCCATATGGGGGGGAGGAGAGGTAGAGTTTTGATGTTGACATATTGATTGTTGCTAAATATTAATGATTGTCAGCAATTTATATCAAGGCAAAAGGATAAATATAACTATGCCTTGAGTCCACTCCAAAAAGTCCTTTTACCCCTAAATCCCCTAAAGGGGACTTTTTAGAGTGGAATCATGCCTTTAAAGATTTAACCATCTCAGGAAAAAGAAGTATTTTTTTAGCATTTCGCTTCTCAAAAAGTAGATGCTCAAAGTCTTTCACTTTATGATTTAAGTCGACCTTTGCAAGATGTTTTTCAAGAGCATCCTTTAATTCACTCATATTCTTAATGCCCAACTTTTGTTGTAGAAAGCCAAAATCGGGGAGTGTTTGCCCAAGGAGAAATATAACATCGTAAAAATCTCTGCCTTTTGAGCGGTTGAGCAGAGCAGATACCTTCATAGCACAAAGAACCTCATCGGGTGGTACCGGGATACCAAAGAAAAATCCACAGGCCTGTATAGTGGCAAGTTTTGAATCGTACTGGTAATTCTGATTCTCTGCTTCAATCTTTATAAGAAAACGTTCCTCTCTATGGCCAGAAAGATTTAGGTCGAATAGGAATTCGGGGAAATATATACTACGTCTATAGGCCTTTAGGTTTGCTTGATTCTTATCTTTTATTACCGCATTAATTCCATATCGCTGTAGGAATAGGAGGACGGAATCGGTCATTGCAATAAATTCATCTAGCGATAGATTTTTGCAGTCGAAATCCAAATCGTCAGAAAAACGATCGATACCCTTTACCAAGCGGAGATTGGTGCCGCCTATAAATGCAATTTTTTGAATGTATTTTGATGTGGAAAGGTAGTCAAGTATTAAGAGTAGAATATATTCCTTAATCAGGTATTTTCGATGCGCCGGATTTTCCCTGAGGTACGGAGGGAAAAAGGAAAATATTTGTTCTTTACTTATCATTGTTTATGCTTTTTGTAATGCCATCAACAATGTTTTTTAATCGTTTGCTATTGAATCTTGTAGCGTAGCTTTGTAATCGTTCAATGCTAATCAGTTCTTCTAAAAGACCCTCATCAATTCGTAAGGCTTGAAAATCTTGCTGGGTTACATAGTAAGGGTTAAGGTAAAGAAGATCGAGTAGAGCCTTTTCGGGCTGCGCCATTAACATATATAAACCCTTTTCGTAAGGCTTTGCCTCGTACCCAAACATTAGGGAAGGTTGGATGTTCTGGTAGATATAAGTTCCAAAGTTGTTTTCAAACAGTGTTGTTTTAAGGCTAGATACGCTTGTGATTTGAACAACGGCTTCGGGGATTAAACCATAAAAGGCGAGGGCAGAATGGGTGCTTATATACGATGGGTTATACATTCTGTTGGCAAAGTACATGTAATATAATGATTCCTGCTTGTACTCAGGGAATGTATATAGGCCGTTTTTTAGCTTTATGATATACCCTTTTTTTGACCAGTTGGTAAGATTGTTCTTGTTAAAATTAGGGTACAAAGCGTATATCTGGTGGGTACTAAAGCATACTAATGGAAAAAATTGAGCCTTGAAATTATTGTAGTTCATTCCCTTTTTTATACAAATATAGGGAAAAATAGAAATGAAGAGGTTTTGTACTTAAACATTTTCAAAATTATCCACATTCGGCCCAAGTGGTGCTACCCAGTTGGTGTCAAATGCTTCGTTAACATATTTTGCTCTGTACCGCCCATGTGAGGGGGAGGAGAGGTAGAGTTTGGAGAGCTGACTCATTTCGCCTTTATATTTTGTTCGTGGGTTAAATAGTCTGATTTCTTCTAAGCGTATTTGGGTTTGCTGGTATTTTATGAAACCCGTCAACCATTCTGACACTAAATTAATGTCATATACTGTTTTTGGCTAAAGACAATACGATTGTTTGCATTTGTTTAACATCAAAAGTTATAATATAATCGTTGTGTATTTGCCTAAAATCAATACTAATGCCCACGATATTATCGTTTAATAATCTGATTCCTTTTGCAAGTTTTAGTTGTATGGATATAGGTAGGCTTTGGATTTTATCGTACTTATAGTTATCATAACCCGTGATGGTAATGGTTAATCTTTCTTCATCTAAAGAATGCTTAATGTTAAGTTCTTCCTTCAAGTATTCGTATGCTGCAATTTCTGCTAATGTTCCTACCCATATACTATCGTCATAAGCAGAAATTTCCTGACACATTTCATGCAAGAATGAAGAGGTGATTGATTCCCACCCACCTCCATCGATGCCATGCCCGGTAATAATTAACCATTTGCCATCGTTATAAGTAGAATTAAGCCAATCAGAGAATTCATGCATTAATGTTGACGATACAATGCCCCTTCTTACCCTGTTAGCCATGTTGTACTGAGTTACTCTTTTTGCAAACAGATGGTATGCTAACACAATAGAATCTACCATTCTATTCTGCCTGCCATGGGGATAGCTAAAGCTAACAGGCCAAACCCCAGTTTCATTATAAATTATAGGAATTGCTTCTGCAATCTCCTCTATAACTTCATTTTCAGGTAACTCGGTAAGAATCTTGTGACGCATTGTATGATTTCCTATCTCATGACCAGATTGTGCCAATTGCGTATAAACCGATTGTAAAACTTGAATATTCCACTTATCTCTCATAGGATAAATATAAAAGCTACCCCTAAAATCGTACTCCTCAAGGATTTCTGCAACGATTGCATGTGCAGGGTTTGTGTCGTCCCAGGTAAATGTTAAAGCAGATTTTGCGCCGTGTAGCCAATTGCAAATTTTTATGCTGTTAATTTCCGAGTATTTACTTCCGTATTCGTCAAATTCTTTTTTACAATTGGCGCACAGCATCACCAATAGGAGAAGTGCTATTCTGAAAACCAGCTTCATGTAATTATGATTCAATGTCGTTTAGTTAGTGATATTTTATAACGGTTTGTAATTCATTGCGTAAGGTTTTTTCTGTCTCTTGTTCCGCGGATTGCTCCGCCCTGGGCGTATTATTTCCCGTGTGTTCCAAACCAACAGATCAAAAGCAGCCAGGGCCTCCTTGTATTTTTTATGAATAAAAGCCGGAACCAGCATATCCATTGTGGTTGCCAGTGCATTGGTGCGGTTGATTTTTTGATCGTGCTTCCTTTCCTTATCTGCTTGGTACTCTGCAATCACCTTTTCTTCAATTGGATGTGCATACGCAGCGCAAAGCGTCATTAAAAACACCTTGGCATGGAAGTCCTGTTTTACAGCCTTTGCTGTTTTACCTGAGAAGTCCTCCAGCTCAATCCGGCTTTTTAGTAATTTGTATGCCTCCTCCTCGTTCCAGCGGTAATGGTACAACTCCTCAAAGTCTTCATGGAGATAAGTAGCACTATCCTCCAGCGAGGTACAAAGAACCTCTTTTTCTCCATTTTCAAGCTCAACCTTTATTAATCTGCAGGTTATCTCTCGATCCAGCATGTGGGGAAAGTCCTTGAGCTTTGATCGGTCTTTCTTAGGTAAAGCAAAGGTTACAATTCGCTCCTTCTCAGAACTCTCTGTGAAGTCCTTTGCTTTGAGCCACCAGTCCTCTTTTAAACGAACACAAAACTCAATACCTTTCGCTTTAAGCAGAAACAACAGCCAGAAACTGGGGTAGCCACGATCAAGAAGTAACAAATCACCAGGTTTGACGTGCTCCAAATGCTCTAGCAACAAGTCCCTTTCACTTGATGCGTAAGGTGCTATCTGAGAATCTATAGTAACAAGATTCAGGGCATCATACAATAATGACCCTAAGGCAAGCGAGCGGGGGCTGTCTGCCTTATGGCCAAATTGATGCACTCCAAACTCCTCAACCACGCTGGGATGATTCGGTAACACAAGGCGAGTCCCATCGACCGCCAATAAACGCATCTCGTGCCACACAATGTATGATGCGCCTTCGTAGAAAGAATTTACCGCAACTTCATTAAGTCGCTTAAAGGCCCAAGGGTTCAGTTTTGCCCGAGCCTGAGTGAAGGCTCCCTTGGTCACCTCCCTGATGTTGAAGTCGCCTTTCATTACTTCTTTGTAAAAGCGATCCAGGTCTCGTTGTAAAGAACTCTTGAACTTCAGCACAAGGAGGATTATTATTTTGAGTGGAAGTTTTCGGCTACGTGTGAACACCCCATCACTGCCGTCTTTGGAACGGCTGACAAATTGCTCATTTTCAATTTCATAGTCGATATTTGTTGTTAGTTTTTCTCGATAATCTAAGTTTTGACAGGCATTTGGGTTACCCCCTATATACCCCTACAAGATAGGGAATCAGATCTGAAACACAAACTTTTCAAAGAACTATTTTGCCCCTAAAGATTAATAAAATCAGGCGTTTTAGAGGATTTCCTTAACTAAACGACATTGAATTATGATTATAAACTTATAAGAAAACGATCTTTTGTTATGTTTTGTCAACTTTTTCAGTAGTCTCGCAAGTTGACATAAATTGAAAATTTGAGGTATAATTCTCAACCTTTTCGGTCAGTTATTCATTTCAGGGAATGAACTACTGCCTAGCCTCAATTTTTTCCCGAAACTGGTCGATGTTCGAAAATTTTTTTAGTAAACCCAAAACGTAGCCAATTCCTGTAAAAGGATCATCAAGTCTAACATTCTCAAAGAATACGTTTTTTCGAAAAAAAATAAAGAAAGAAGGTTTTGTTGTAAGCCATTTTCTTAACGGACTAGAGAAAAACCAGAAAAATTCAAGCATCAGATTTCTCAGGATAATATTCTCTTTATAGTCCAGACAGTCTTTAACTTTATCCTCGAAAGCAAGTTGCATGGTCAGGTCAGCTATATTTACACCCGCCTCAAATGCAATTCGAATCATCGCACCAGTTCGGGGGTTTATCTCAATTATTTTGGGTGTATTGTCCCGGCGGTCGAGAATTACATCTAGGTTTGCGCTACCCACCCATTTCAACTTGTAAAGAAACTCTCTAACTACATTTTCAATTGCAGTTGACTTAACAGATAGATTACAGCTACTTGTCCCGCCACTTACTGGATAGTACCGGGATTTAGCAACAACAACGCAAGCCTTAAGCTGTGAGTTCTTGTCGCAAAATGCTTCAATTGTATATTGATCTTCGTTTGGAATGAATTCTTGAATAATTAAATGCCCATAGGTATTGGTTTTGGCTGCAAAATCGCGCTTTAAATCAATAGGATTGTTGTACTTATAAACCCCTTTTGAGCCAACCCCAACCGTGGGTTTTATTATTACTGGAAATTTAAGTTGCAACTCGATGGAATTAATATCAATATTTTCACCATCCACGGTATAAGGACTAGGTATGCTTTGCTCCATGCAAAAACGCATTGTATTTAGTTTATCTGAGGCTGTAAAAAAAATATCATGGTCAGGAACAATAATTTTTGTATACTTACTTAGCTGTTTTTTATTAACTGATAGTAGTTTCGCTGTAGAATCGCTAAGGCCAAGTACGAGATCCGTTCTATTTGAGGATAAATAACTGATCAGCCACTGTAAAGTTAGCCCTTTACTATCAGCGGTTCTTTTTATGACAATTTTATTATGGGCAAATCGTGAAAAAAAACCCGAGCAAAACCTATGGGGTATTACTAACGATATATGGTGACCCGACTTATAAAGTGAACGTATAATTGGCAGAGCTTGGCTACTACCACCATCCAGAACAAGGATACTCCTTCTTTTCATAAACTATGTGTTACTCATTGATAGAAACCACTGATCCAATGTTGATAAAAAACAAAACTTTCTTCTTAACCTTATAGTACCCTTTTACAACCATACCGGCCTTTTTATTTACAGCTAACGAAGGCAAATTATCGCTATGAATCAAACACCATAGAGTCCTACCCTCGTTGTAAAACTCTTTGAGAGTATGCCTTCGTAATGCATATCCAAATCCTTGACCTCTATATTTTGGAGGGGTAAAAGAATTCTTGGTTTGAATGTCATTTTTATTCATAAAGGGCCAAATAAATAAAGAAGGAATGCAAACAACAGAAGAAGCAGATTTGTTATCGATTTCAATATAGTAAGCACAATATGACTTATTCCGGAATATTTTCATGTAATGTGCAAGCCAAAATAATATGTAACTAAATGGTGAATTTGGGGGTATAAGTTTGAACAAGCCAGGTGTCCATTTTTTAAAGACTAAATCACCCGGAAATTCATTTTCATTAGGTATATGCCCTTCCGATGAAAGAACCAATATTTGTTTTTTCTCCATTTTGTTTAAAGTATGATTATGTTTACTGGCATTATTTAAAACTGTTGTGTATTGTTGCTAATAATTTAATATGTAAGAACATTTACCCCCCCCAAACAATAACATGATCTTTGATGGTTAAATAGTTAAAAAAAAGGTGAGAAGTTGTTCTGTAGTTTGTATAATCGCATTGTATTATTGAATTCTCCTTAAAAGGATGAACGTAAATTTGTTCAGTAAAATTAATCCTTATATTGTTGGTCAATTTAACAACACACTCTTTACAACACCACATTGTGGTCAACAGTTCTAAATCAATACCTGCAAATTCAATTTCCGATTTGCTAAAAGCAAGGTGTTTTGATTTGCTAACAATGTTCGATATTTTTTCAATATCAACACAGACTTTTTTTTGGGGATGATAAACTAGAGCCGAATAACGTTTAGTATGAGAGATGCTGATATTACCTGATTGTACTATTGGTTTTCCCGTGTCAGAGTGGCTAATATCTAAATTTATTCCAAGACTTTTAAGCAATAATCTTACAGATAGGATTTCGAGTCGTCGTTGATTATTTTTGGCGTTTTTAAGAAGTTCTTTGTCTTTATCTGATAAGTTTAGGCGTTTTACAAAAAAACTTTCATCCTCGATAATTTCCCAGATTCCTAATGAGTAACCAAGAGTGTTAAAGTCTTTTAGTACTAATGGCAATGTAGAAAAGTATGAGTTAACCTGAAATACAACTTACATTTGTGTGTATATTACCGTGACCAGGGTAAATTACAGTTTCGGATGAACATAGCGAAAGAATTTTTTCTGTAGATTTTATAGCATCCTCCTTATTACTTTTTGGAAAAGTTGTAACAACTTTTATTTCTGGGATGTAAGAATCGCCCGTAAATAAAGCCTGTTTACCTAATTGATAAACAAGGCTACTCCAATCATGACCGGGAGTTTCAAAAATTTCGAGTCGATAATTTTCAAATAAGTTAACAGAATCCCCTTCGGATACAATCTTAATATTTGGTGAATCGAAAAGAATGGAGTCGTTATGATATTTTGAAAAATTATATTTATTCGATTTAAAACCCTGACGCCCATTAGCGGAAGTGTAAATTGTGCAATTTGGGAATTTTTCAACTAAAGCTTTAATGCCAAATATGTGATCGTAATGGGTATGGGTAATAAAAACCCCATCAATTCCTTGTTCGTTTGAAATACAACTTAAAATGGGTTCAATATCACCAATATCAATTAGCCAGATTTGTTTACTGTTCTTGTGAGATAGGATATAAGTGTTTGATGAGAATACGGAGTTAACTATTTGTGTTATATGCATAGTTATTAGTTTCTTCCGTTAAAAGCCTCGGTTGTAGCCTCACCTGATTTTGAAATATCCTCTTGAAATAGTGTTTTTTTAATTGTTATGAAGAAAATTTTTAGATCTAAGGCAAATGAAATATTGTCTACATACCATACATCTAGCTCAAATTTCTTTTTCCAGGAAATATTGTTTCGTCCGTTGATTTGAGCCCATCCTGTTAGGCCAGGTTTTACCTCGTGTCGGCGAAACTGTTCGGGAGAGTATAACGGGAGATATTTAACTAGCAAAGGTCTTGGCCCAATCAACGACATATTTCCTAGTAATATATTGAAGAGTTGAGGTAACTCATCAAGTGATGTAGATCGGATAAATTTCCCAACTTTGGTCAATCGATCCTTGTCGGGTAAAAGTTTTCCATTGCTATCCCGTTGGTCTGACATCGTTTTGAACTTGATGGCTTTAAATATTATTCCGTTTTTACCAGGTCTGTCCTGGGTGAAGAAAATGCCTGCACCCTTATTTTTTATATACAATAAAAAAGATATGAGAACAATAACTGGACTTAAGACAACTATAGAAAGTAAAGCAACCAAAAAATCAAATAGTCTTTTGAAAAAATGTGAGTACATAATTACAACTTTACCTTTGGTGCACTATTCCAATCGATAAGTAAATCTGCTTCCTTAACACTTGAAAAATTAAATTCGGAGATAAAACGCTTAAATTTTAGGAAGTTATTATTTAACCCAAAATAATTTTTGAAATATCTAACTGGAGCCGATTCTCCAGCAAATGATCTATAATACCTCTCTTGATCCTTATCAAAATCCTTAATGTGAAAGTATGTCATCATATAGTTGCTTTGATTTGTCAAGTATTTTATCTTCCAGTAAGGGAAAAGCCTAAAGTATCCACCACCAGAGTATACTATTTCTTTACCAAATACTTTTACTGGTGCTATTGGGAATTCTTTTATTGTTACACCTAGGTGTTCAATTAATACAGGAGTTTTGTGTGTAAACCCCTTGAAACCGCCAATCCCTCGTGAGGTTGGAAAAATGGAACAATCGTAAACTATTCCATTTTGGGCTAATATTTCAAAAATCCATTTATTATTTTCATTAATCGAAAAAGCTGGGGCTCTATAAGCATCTACTTTTTTCCCTATTAAGTCTTCAATAATGCTTACTGCTTTATGGGTATCATCGGCAACTTGCTTATAGTTGGCATTCATCCAAAACGTATGGCTATATGAATGGCTTCCGATATGATGACCTCTGCTATCGATCTGCTTTATTACCTCGGGATTAGCAGCAGCAACTTCACCTAAACAGAAAAAGGTTGCTTTTACTTGTTTTTCGTCAAGAAAATCTAAAATTTGATGTAAATAGTTGTTTAATCTTGGTAACCAACTTGTTATTGAATCCTTTGCAAGTTTCTTGTCAATTTGGCGATACCCCCACCAATCTTCTATATCAAAAGAAAGGATATTCATATATGTAAAGTTTCATTTTAGATTTTTACAAGTTCGGAAACTACCATAGGTTTTGTTTTCATATGCATTGTCCCCAATGTAAGGCCTAGGCCAAATGAGGACATTAGAAGAGAAGTAGGTTTCGTTCTTAAAACATCCTGTATTCTAGCAACCATAAGGGTTGGTATTGATGCCCCTCCCAGATTTCCAAACTCCTCCAAATCGTATGGGGCTTTATTGGGATCAATTTGGAGCTTCTTAACTATTCTATCCACTATCATCTTATTCGCTTGATGGATTAAGAAGAAGTCAACGTCTCTATCCTTATCAATACCATAGTCCTGCATAAAATTCAGAATCGATCTAGGTGGCTTAGAGATGGCAAATGCAAATACGTCCATCCCATTGATAAGTGTATGTATAGGAGCTCGTACTATGCCGTTACCAAAATCTTCGTACTTAAACGAATCGGGAGTAACTGGATTTCGAAAGCCTCCGTGAGGTGTAATAAGAGCCTCATAACCTTTCCCAAATGTTTCAAATTCAACAATAATGGGTTCTGCTGTTGGGTCGTATTCAATAGCAGTTGCAGTTCCACAATCGCCGAAAAGAGGAACCCTACTCTTATCCTTCAGAGAGCCCATACGCAGGGCTGTGTCACCCACAAGAAGCAGTGCTCTTTTAACATGACCGTTAGTTAGCAGATTTCCAGCAACGGTCATTGCGTACATAAAACCACAGCATCCCATTGGAAGGTCAAGGGTAAATGTGCTTTGCGGTAGACCTAGTTTGTACTGGAGAATGCATGAAGTTGGTGGAGTTTTGTAATCACCGGTAACAGAGGCAAAAATTAAAATGTCAATAGACTCACGTTCCCAACCTAGGTCATCCAACAACTTTACTGCAGCTGCAGAGCACAAATCAGAAGCACAGATATTGTCGGGAGCAATATATCTTTTTTTTATTCCAACTGTATCATCAAATGTTTTTGCTTCTTCGGGAGTAAGGATTTCGAATTCATGCGTTTCCACTATTCGATCAGGAACAGCAGCACTAACACCTGATATCTTTACGTTCTTGATTGTCCACCTAGCCATTATAGTTCAATTTGATATTTTGCTAAAATCTCTTTTCCTGCTTTGTAAGAATCCAAAGCCATAATATCTTCTGGCTCCAGCATTATGTCGAAAGTTTCCTCAATGTTAGCAACAATTCCAAGTTGATGAACAGAATCCCACTCACCTACAGTTTCTTTCCCAAATTCATCATTCAATTTGCTTGAATCAACACCAAAAACTTGTTTATAAGCGTTGTTGTATTTCTCAATATTGGTCATACTATAAATATTATGATTTTTACAGATTAGTTACTTAAGTTGCTATACAATACTTTTCCCGCATCGTTCTTTGGGATTTTATCGATAAATTTTACGCTAAACGAAGATGCTATAATCCTAGTTTTTTCCACTAGTATTTTTTTAACTTTTTGAGAGTAAGAATTATCTGTAATATATACCGTAATCTTTTCATCTGTTCCAACGCATACGCAATCAATAGGGTAATGTGCCTTAACAATCTGTTCGCACTCATCTAGACCAACCCTCATCCCAAAAAGTTTGATAAAACGTTGCATACGACCAACAATATAGTAGCAACCATCCTCATCGAAGTATGCCAAGTCACCGGTTTTTATAAAACCTTTTCTTTCATCGCCCAACAGAAGATCATCTTTACGTTGAGCATACCCTAAAGTAACATTTTTACCCGTGTAACACATCTCTCCCTCTGTATATGGTTTAGAGATGGTTTCCCCTTCAGTGCTTATTAATGATAATTCACCATTGGGGACGGCTCTGCCTATACTGCCAACTTTTGTTATAGCATATTCAGGTGGAAGGTATGCCATCCGAGCTGTCCCTTCGGTTTGCCCATAGGTTGCAATCCATTGTTTACCCTTATCCCTGCAATATTCGGCAAATTTCAGATTCAAATCCTTTTGCATTTTTCCCCCACCCTGTGTTAGAATTTTTAAATCAGGTAGATCCATTCTGAAAAAACGCATTAGATTCAGTATTTCAAAGCTGTAAGGAACACCAGTAAAACTTGTTGCCCGTTCATTTTTCATAAAATCCCAAAACCGTTTATCGGTCATACTTAGATTGGTGATGAGGATAGTTGCTCCGGCATAAAAATGGCTGAAAATCATTGATAACCCCATTGTGTAATATAAGGGTAACACCATTAATGCCCTATGTTTTTGATCGATCTTAAAAAATGTTGATATGTTTAACCCCGCGGCTTCAATGTTCTGGTAGCTATGCCTAACCAACTTAGGGCTACCGGTTGAACCCGAGGTGGGTAGCAAATGGGATAGTTCTTCATGCAATGGTGCAGTTTTGAATCCCGTATCCATAAGGCAATAGCCAAGTTTTTCGGCAATAATTTTAAAACTAAATTTGTTTGATAACTCCGAAGGAATGCAAATGAACTTTGGCTGGTAGGTGTTGAACAAGTTTGTAAAAAGTGATTCGTCAGTTTTTGAGTTCAACAGCAGGGGCACAATACCAGCATTAAGGAAGCCCATTGCCCAGGCAACACTACCCGCATTGTTAACTGAAAGATGAAAAACCAATGACCTTTTAGGTAGTTTTTTGGAAATCCAACTTGAAAACTCAACAATTTCGCCATAGGTTAACTTATTACCTTGCGAATCGACAACTGCTAGCCCATCGGCAGAATTTTTATGAATATTTACAAGCATTAATTATTGGTTTACTAAATAGAAGCACAGCCATCAACCCCAAGTACCTGACCAGAGATGTAGGATGCTTTGTCTGAAGCAAGAAATGCGCAGGCGTTAGCCACGTCGTCAGGTGTTCCCAAACGACCTAAGGCAATTCGTTGTATTCTTCCATCAATTTTATCACCACTTGCCTGATATAGCTCATCAAAAAGTTCAGTTTTGATAATACCAGGTGCTACGGCATTAACCCTAATGCCTGATGGAGCAAGTTCCTTTGCTGCCGATTTTGTAAGTGCAATTATCGCCCCTTTTGTGGCAGAGTACGCCACCTGACCGGGTGAGCCCTGAACGGCAGTTACCGATGAAATGTTTACAATTGAGCCACTTGACTTGCGAGCCATCAAGCGTGATACCAGTTGAATTAGCTCAATAACGGCAATTACATTGACGCGAAACATCATTTCGGTATCGGGTCGAGTAATCATTCCAATTTTTTTATTGAAAACAACTCCGGCATTATTCACAAGCACATCGATTCTACTTTCCTGTTTAAAAATCGACATAATTGCTTCCTTCGAGGCTCCAGGATCGGTAACATCGAAGTACAATGGAGCAACCTTTGTTAGAAACTTTTTGGAGGAATCGGCTGCCCACAAGTCCATAGCCCCTTGCTTAATATCGCAAGCGTAAACTATAGCACCCTCCTGTGCAAAATATTCAGCAATAGTTTTCCCAATGCCCTGTGCAGCACCAGTAATTATGCAAACTTTGTCTTTAAGAATCATATCAAATATCTATGTTAATAATCTCCCTCCATCAAGAATTAGCGATTGGCCTGTCATAAATGAGGATGCATCGGACAGAAGATACACGCAACCTAGGGCAATTTCTTGGGGGGTGGCGTAACGTTTCAATAAGTATTTTGCTTTGTCAATTTGCACTTCCTTTTCAGAAATTGGAACTGATTTTATAAGTGGGGTTTCTACCCTTGATGGGCAGACTGAATTAACTCGTACATGCTTTGGAGCCAGTTCAATTGCTGCAAAGCGGACAAAACTATCTAAAGCGCTTTTTGATGCACCGTAAATTCCATTACCAGGGCTAAAAAAGTGAACTCCTCCTATAGATGATATATATACTAAAGAGCAACTTTTGGCAAGTAGTTTCTTTTTAACTAAAAGATTGGTTAATAAAACAGGGCCGAAGTAATTTATATCGAAAACCCTCTGCAATTCAGTTTTTGAGTAGAATGGAAGTACCTTGGTTGAACCCACACCCGCGCTGAAAACACATCCATCCAATTTATCCAACCCATTTATTAGTAGTTCAATATCTTCTTCGTTTGCTAAGTTGGCAATAATCATCCTATGGATATTCTCCGATTCTTGTAATAGCGAAATGGTTTCCTGAAGCCCTTCTGCATTTATATCAGAAACAACAAGGCTTGCCCCCATTCGGGAACACTCGATTGCAGTTGCTCGACCAATGCCCGAGGATGCTCCAGTAATAAGAATTGTTTTACCTTGAAGTGAGAAGGGATTGTAAACTGCCATTACATTTTGCTCTTAACGATATTGAAAAGATCCCCAATGGTTGTTGCATTTCGCAAATCCTCACCTTTAAGCATAACATTATACTCTTCGTCAACCATCCCAATTATCGATAGGCCAATAATTGAACTATACTCGTCTAGGTTTCTGTATTCGGTTTGAGCAGAAAAGACAGAGGTGTCAGTATCTTCAAATATTTCTGCAAATTTCTCGATAAAGTTATTGATTTCCATAGTTATTGTTTTTTAATGAGTTATAAATCTATGATTAGAGAATTATAATTTTCTGGCTGGCGTACCAAAAACCGTTTCGCCCTCCGGTACACTTCTTATTACAAAACTCTGAGCGCCAACTGTTGCACCAGAATTTATTATAACTTTATGATTAATAACGGAATTACTATGAATAGTCGCCTTATCATAAATTTTTGTTCCTCCTACACAAATAACGTGAGTATCAATCCTAACAAAATTAGAAATAAGAGTATCATGACCAATAACAGAATAAGATTGAATCATATTAAAATTTCCAATTTTGGAATCTGCTCCTAAAGCAACATATGCAGCGATTAAATTCCCATAACCCAATGATACATTAGTGCCAATTCGAGCAGTATTATGTATAAGGTTTATGAATTTACCACCTCGTTGTGCAATCGTTTCACAGCAAATAATTCTTGCAGCCCCACCAATAGAAGATATAAAAACATCATTAAATTCAGGTTCGTAGTCGCAGATTTTACCTAAGAGAGCTGGATAATTTTTAAAGCCGTTTAAAACCATTAAGTCATCATCGATAAAACCTTTAATCCTAAATTCTACTCCATAGCCTTTTGATTCTTTTGCTAGGTCAAAGTAACTCCGACCCATACCACCTGCTCCAATAATGATTAGGTTTTTCATTCGAATTAAATTTTATCTTCAAAGATCGTTAATGAAAGCCATATGCCTCAAAAACAGAATTATGATTGAACTAATTACAACTTTGTTTGTCTAATTTTATGGTAAACATAGTCTAACATGTGGGCTTTATAGTTTAGTTATGATTAATTCTTATGAATATTCTTCCTTTAAAATTATTTAAAAACTTCTAGTTGATCACCAGTAAATTCAGAATATATCGAGGTTGGAATACGAGAATCCATATTTGATTCAATGAACTTAGAAAAATCCTCAAATTTTCTTATTATAAAGAAAGAGTCGTAGTCTTCAGGATTAATAAACTTGGGATGTAAACCACCTAATGCTAAACGTGCAACCTTTTTTCCCATCGAAACTGCTTCGTAAAGTACAGTAGAGTTTTCACCAATAACATTCGTGAACATTGTTAGAGCAACGTTAGAATTAATCTTGTTGTCTTGCAAAAGAATATTCTTGTGTTGTTCAATAATTTCAAGATTTTCTCTTGAAATACTCTCCATTGGATGAAGCCGCAGGTGAAAATTATAACTATGATAAATCTTCGCCAACTCACTTAGTACTTTACATATCTTATCAGTAATTTCAGGATCGGTAATTACCAAAATGTCCAATTTGCTAAATTCTTTTTCAATTTTTAAAGATTTTATAAAAGGCTTAAACGCCCAGCCTATGTTAATTATATGATTAGGATCAATGCCATATACTTCCTTGTTTTTAATCTCTCCAAAGGATAAAAAGAAGTTTGGTGTAAAATTTTCAATTTTTCTCCCAGAATATATAGGTGTTTCGCCATAAGTAATACCATGTTGTAACTCAAAGACAGGAATGCCACATTCTTTAGCGGCATAAATTTGAGGTATGAAATTGGTTCTTGACACACCAAAAACTTTTTTAACACCAAGTCGCCTATAAAAAAATTTATAAATATTTACCCTTATGTTAAATGATATTATTCTTTCATAATCCTGTTTTTTAAAAGTTGTAGGATAGGTGAAAATTCTTTCTAAATCTGAATAGTAAGAATCAAATGTTGATTTATAAAATAGTGGTAAAATCCATGAGGCTAACTTAGCCGAAACAAATGCAACGAATACTATGAAGTCTATATAAACAACAATATTACTGTGGATTCTGGGTTTTAAATGTTTACCCCCAATAGAGAATTCAAAAACAATCGAATTTGTTTTAAGATTAGTTAAAGCAATAACAGGGTCTGAGAACTTATCCACATATTGATTTCCAACTAACTCAATCCTAGGAAATGAAAAAATGCAATTTTTAAATTTTTTTCTACCAAAAAAAAGATTTAATAGTTGAAAGAAAGAAATAATCACATTAGATAGTAGATATTTTTCATTTTTCATTTTTTTTAACGACATGGTCATAACACCATTATGCCTCAAAAATTCTCTCCTTGTGTAAATTCTTAGAATTGAGTAAATTGATTTTTCCCAAATTTTATGTCGATATAGGTAACTTGAATCTTCAGCTTTTATAAAATACTTCAACAATTCATTCTCATTCATATTAATGTAAAACTTAAAAGTTGTAATTTGTAGTCTTTGGCATTATATGCAATTTTCGGACTTTTTACTCATTAGTGTTCATCTATATACCCAAAATCGACCTTAACTATTTGATAATTTATTATATAACCTGATTGCTTAAGTGTTGCCCTCCCATGAATTTTGATAAGTTCTAGTATTTTCCATTATTTTAAATCAATAATACTTGGGCTATGTATTACCCTCATTAACGTAGCAAAAATAGTTTTTATTGAATCGATATTTAGCGCAATAAAAACAACTAATGGTAAGAAATAAAGGGAATTGAATTGTCCTACTGTAAGAATTATACCCAAAAATAGTGGAACTAAAAAACGTATTGGATACATTTCCAATAGTACTGATAACAGTTTAGTTGATACATTCAACTTTCTTCTTCCAAAATATACGCATAAATATGAAAATACGAAATAACTTATTAATACAGAAAACATAACATATTTGTAACTTACTTTTAGAACGATAACGAGAAGTATTAATAGTAAAATATTTATAATCAATGAAAATGCTGAAATTTTTGAAATTAATTTTTCTTCATTTTGTGCCATTAGAAATGTGTTAAAACCAAAAGCATTGGAATATGGCATTATTGCTAAAGCAGCAACAGCAATTGATGTTGAAGTTGCTTGATACTTTGGAACAAATGATATTAAAAATGGTATGGTTGCAATTGCAATATAAAGAAGTAAGTGTGAAGATGCAACATAAGTATTACGTATAGATTTTATTATATCTCTTACCTGATTAAAATCGTTACTGTTTAATTTATATAAAACCTTTGGAAAAATAATAAATGAAAAAGCATTTAGCAACAGTACAACCACATTTGCTAGTGTGTATGAAAAGTTGTAAAAACCATATTCTACTACAGGATAGTATATGCTTACAGCTGTTGCTGATGCAACTATAATTAAATAAAAACAGGCATTATATACAAATAAATACTTTCCTTTATTGAATACAGTTTTAGTCTCTTCCTTCAAAAGTTTTCCCCCAAAGGGGATCTTCCTTTGTCGAATAAACAGTAACATAGAAATCAAATTTCCGAATAAATGTGTAGTTAAAAGCACTAAAATTAGGGTTTTATCTGCAAAGAATGGAATAACGAATAATACAAGTATTGGAATTATTGATTGATTGAACGCTAACTCAAACAGACGATTTTTTACACGGTAAACAAATGAGAACAGATTGTTAAAATGTTGTAAAATGGCAACAAGGCATATAATGTAAAAGAACCATCCAATTTGATATTTTTCAAAAAATTTAATGCCAAATAGTTTGTAGTATATTGCAATAAACGCTATCGCTACGCAAATTAATCCAACTAAAAAATTTGCTGATGACATATAATTCTTTGTCTTTTCAATGTTGTCATTATTCTGTACAAGCAAGACATTGAGTGAATTAGATACTCCAAAATTAATTATTCTAAAATAGTGTTCAAGTAATAATATAAAACTCCAAATGCCAAAATAATACGGGCCCAGTTTTACAGCAACTACCATAGAAGTTACAAACTGGACAAAGTATGTTATGTATCTGGTTGTTAGATATAAAAATATTTTGTTAGTTACTAGCTTAGTAATAAAATTCATAATTTAATCTCCATTTTATCTTCCTTAATATTTGAGTAGGTAGTAATGAGAAATATCATAAATATTAAAAAAGAAAGTGAATATGAAACCATTGCTACTTTCGTAGAATGTAACATAAAATATAGTGTAGAAAAGCCAATTGCAATTTTCATCTTATTTTTTGAAAGAATAAGTTTTATGGTCTTAAAATATACTATTAATAAGAAAAAAATATTTAATGTAAAAGAAATAAAACCAACATCTCTTGGGTTTGTGCTAATTTCATGCAAATACGTATTACTCATAAAATTTGATCCCAGCAATGTATTGGGAGTGAATGCGAATTTAATGGTTTCCATTGAATAATCTTTTGACCCTCCTGCTCCTTCAACTTTTCCTAAAATGTATAATATTGAATTGTCAAAATTTTTGTAAATAAGAAAACCAAGTCCAATGCTAATAAAAAGAAATATGAAACCTCCGGCAAAATTATTTTTTAATTTAATAGATATTAAAACAATAATACAAAATAATACGGATAGTATGTTTGTAGTAGAGACTGTCAATAATAAGATTAAAACATAAATTAATATTATATATATTCTGTGTTTTGTTTCGCTTTTATATAAAAATAAAAACAAAGCAGGGAATAGCATAAATGTTACAATATGAGGTTCGTGATATAATCCATAAATAATTCCAAGTTCCTGAAAAAATTCAAATCGTATTCCCCTACCTCCAATTATTGAAATGTAGGGGAAAAAGTAATTGGATCCCATCCGATAATTGTCTGCAAATAAATCATATTTTGTAGATATGTTGTTAATTAAAGGATTAACCCCAATTTTAATAAGAATAAAAAGGGTAATCATTCCAAAAATACACAACGATGCAAGCCAGATGTAACCTCTTGTAATATATTTAAAAGATTCAAAAGGTTTGAATTCATTAGCGTATTGACTGTAAAGGTTGTATAGTATAATGTAGAATAAAGTATTAGAAATCAAATATAAAGCAGGTAGTAGACCCCCAGTATTTGATAAAATTGAAGCTAGAATATTAGTAATGTTAATGAGAAGGTAAATAAAAAAAAGAATACTTTTTGTAGGGAATAAAACCTTAACATTAAATCGAACCCAAAGAAATATAAGATTAAGTATAAAAATTATTGCCGTATTAGCCTCTCTCGAGTACTGAAAGAATAGTAGATATGGTATTATTGAATACGAGTTGGATAAATTTAACAGAACTATTAGTGAATCAAATAGAAATGTTACTCTTTTTTGGGAAATGTTAAATTTTTGGATTAGTGCCATTTCAATTACAAACATTCTATAGCGGCATAGCAATTTCTCAATGCCAAATGCCTGTGTATGCTAAATCCATTCTTGTTAATCCCATCAATATCAAAGTATTTTGCAACATAAATACTATCACCATTATGGTCGGTGTCGGAGCACCAAATAAAATCGTAAGGCCAAAGAACCTCATTGTAAACTAGTTTGTAGATAAAAAATGTGTAACAACAAACTAGAGCACTTGGAAAGGAGAATTGAGCTGAGAGTTCTTTAGGATTCTTGGCTCTTGTGGATTCAATAACATTTTTGCGAAGAAGAACCCATATAGTCTCTGAACTTGTTTTTACAAAATCTTCATTTAAATACCAGTCCTGATTATAAAAACAAGGTTCTTTAATGCTGGGATCAACGCCAAAAATGTTTCTAAGTTCAATAATATTAAGTTCTTTCCCATTTAGCATATATGGAAGGCACAGAACAAGCAAATAATCCTTTGCCTTATTTTTTAGTTCTTCCTCTGAAAAAGGGATGTCAGGAATCTCTTCTGGAATCTTTAATTGTATCTGTTCCTGAATTGATTTAATTTCAGCAGGTCCAATAAAATTATCTTTAAAGATTCCTTTTGCTATTTCAAGACTAACGTTTCTTTCCATTTTTGGTATTCGATTGCTTGGGAATAGGTGGCTAAGTGACCTAGTTCTGTGTATTTTTGAATTCTCTCAAATTCTTGATCAAGTCTATTATACCTAATACCCCAATCGGTTTCATCAAACCATGTGATGTTTTTTGCTGGTGAGTTGAAAATTAAGATTTTTAAATCTTCATCTATTACTCTTTTAAGAAAGGTTAGGTATGCTCTATACTGATGTTCTGCAGAAGCAACAAGGATAAGATGCTTCCAATTGTTTTTTAGGGCTAAATTAATTACCTCATCTGCTTGCTCTTTTGTGTTAAGCGATTTGCTTTCGTGAATTAAATCTTCGGAGGCAACACCCGCTTCAATAAGTCTGGGATAAATACTACTATATGGGAAACTCCCATATTTATAGTCAACGATCCCTCCACTAAAAACAATTTTTCTGGCCATTCCTCTTTTATAGAGTTCGGCAGCATGAGGGTATCGATTAAAACCATCGCCTTCAAGAAGAATAATTGCATCTGAAGGAGATAGTTTATCGTTGCCAATTATTGATATAAATTTCTCTCTGAGAGTAAGCATAAATTATTATTTTGAAAACCATCCATTATCTTTAGTCTCCAAAAGGTTTCTTAACATTTCTGAGCATAAAGCAAATTTTTATTTGTATTTTATTCTAAATTGATAAAAATCGGCTTGCTCTTTTCCGTTTTCTTTTTTGTAACTTTCTGTGAAGATAATCAAGTAATCTCCATTGCTTAAACGGGTTGTTGCAGGATAACCATATAACCTAAAGTTGGTAGGGTGTGGACGTTCAAGTTTTTTAATCAATTTATATCCGTTAGGATTTCCAAAAACTTCATTTGGCCTATTGGCATATACCCATAGTGCATTGCTAATATTCGGGCTGCCACGATCAGTTCCAATAACATACAAAATATCTGTACTTTCGTCATAAAAAATCTCAGGATTAGGAGAGAATATATTGTTATTCAAATTTGTTTTGACTGGAATAGTCCATGATTTTCCATAATCAGAAGAGGTTGTTTGAAAATAATTAGAGCCTAAATCATCTCTAAATAGACCCATAATCTTTCCGTCTCCTAAATGTGCAAAACGAGGCTCGTCAATATTTTTTAACCCCCTAAAGTCAAAGATATATTTTTCACCAATCCAATGAATGATGGTATCGTCAATTGTAAAAAATTGAATTTCACTATATCCCATCAGAGTCTGAGAGAGCATATAATAGTTGTCTTTCAGGTGATTAATATAGTCTGAATAAGTGCAGAAATCACATAAGCCAATACCCATTATGTTGAATGGTTCCGACCATGTTAAGCCGTAATCTGAACTTAATATGTAATTTAGATTAATTGTTGAATCCTTTGTTGCATCATACTGCCTAAAGAAAATCAACACAACTCCATTATTTGTAATACCCCCTCTGATGTTTCTATCATCCCAGTTGCTATTAAATATTTTTTCTGGTGTTGTCCAACTATAGCCATCATCACAAGAAGATCTTTTTACTATTTGATCATTATTGCCAATATGATGTCCCGATAAACCTGGGTCTAACCGAAAAAAATGATCAATACACCCATTCGGATAGGCTACTAATATTCCCTCTGCAGTATGATCATCACTTAATAAGCAGTTTTCAATTTCCGTAATTTCAATTAATTCCTCAATTGGGATCAATATAGTATCTGGACAAACTCCCCATATTGGAATACCATTACAAAATGTTAGTTGTTGACCATTTTGACCTGGAGGTATTCTAACCCATTTTGTTTCATCCCAATAAAGCATATCTCCAAAAATCACCCCTTCGGGTTTATTATTAAGGTCGTAAAAATCACCAGTATAGGCGACTTTATAGAATATTGGGGTATTCTGCAAATTATTATAATCAGCAGTTTCTGCTTTTCTGGAATAGAGAGAAAAAGGAACAGATAATAATTCAGTAGTTCCCATGTCTAAAAAATCTTTTCCTCCATTCGTATCTACTTCTATCTAAAGGAAATATTTTCCTTTAGACCAGTCTATCAAATCGAATTCAGCGTTATTGCCAATACTAATATTGATAATCCCTATTGGGCCTGAATCTATAAACATCTCTTCAGAGTAAACAAATGTTCCAGCAATTGTTCCTTCTATTATTGAAAGCCTAATGCTAATATTTTTATTAATGATAGGGTTTAACTGAGCATCTCTTATAACAGCCTGATAATTAAATTTTTATGTCGATTGAGCGCAAGCAGGTTCTATAAATGAAAACAGTATAATAAAGAATAGAAGTGAAAGAATATCTTTAGACATTATTTTCATAGCAATAGTTAAAAAGAATCAAGGTTACATCTTTTTGAATCAAAAGAGGTTATCTCAAAAGTTGAATTATTTACGAAGTCATAAACTTAAGTTGCAGTTTTATAAACTGATGTGAATTTATAAAGTTTGAGTCCACTTTGAAAAGGTTACTTTGTCTGATTTTAGTTTTGTAACATACAGATATTCAGTTATTGTTTTCATCAAAAATGAATTAAAACAGGATGCCGGAGTGGACTCAAGATTGTACATAATAGACTTTTGGGAAGGCCTCTTAGGACAAGTGTTATTTAATAACTGTATGCTTACAACTTGGTTTGATTTAAAAGTTCTCCCAAAATAATGGGTCTCCTTTTTTTATGTCGATATTGGCTTTTCGGCCAATAACTACATTTTTAAATTTTGGTTGAATTCCCAAAGCAGGCCTTAGAACATCAATATCACCATCAGTCATAATATGACCGTTGGCAATATCTCTGCTTGCGTACAAACCTCTTCTTTGCACGTAAACAGTTTCCCTTTCTTCTTCCACAACCTCTTTGCGTGTGCTACCCATTGCACGCTCAATTTCACGTACAAAGTTAGCCATTTGTTTAAACTCATGGGGTTCCATTGAGTGGGGATGATCGGGACCTTTGTCCTTTTTACTTAGGGTGAAATGTTTTTCAATAACACAACCACCAAGAACAACGGAAGCTAACGCCACAACTGGACCTGGTGAATGGTCAGAGTATCCTGTAAGTATATCGAAGGCTGACTGATATGTTTTTAATACATTTACATTAGCACTATCAATTTTTGAAGGATAGTTTGTAATGCATTGCATCAAAATTAGATTACGATTACCTGCTCCTTCAATAGTCCTAACTGCTTCGTCAATTTCTGATAGAGTTGCATCACCTGTTGCTAACATAATTGGTTTGCCCTTTCTAGCTATATAGTCAAGCATCTCGAGCCAAGTTATTTCTCCTGAACCAATCTTTATGAAAGGCACATCCAACTCTAAACAAAGATCAACAGCTTCTTTGTAGTATGGTGCAGTACAGAAATCTATACCAACGGTTTTGCAGTAGTCAACAATTTCACGATGCCATTTTGCAGGGAATTCAGCCTCTTTAAAAACTTCGCTAACTGTGCGACCCCAAGATCCATGAACACCTTCAAGTTTCATCCGTGAAAAACCTCCTTCTGAAACTATCTTTTCAGTAATAAAGGTTTGAAATTTTGCACAATCGGCACCAGACTCTTTAGCTGCATCAATTAGCCTTTTAGCCTTATCGATACTGCCATCAAAATTTGCACCTATCTCGGCAATTAAGTAGGTAGGATGGTCTGTGCCAATAAACCTATTGCCAATTTTTATTTGTTTTGGGAATGGTTTCATAATTACATCTTTTTTATGTTCAGTTTATGTGTTTTTATTTAAGACAAGCGTTTAAATCCACTTTGACAAACTGGACCATTCAGTAATTCTTTTGATATGCCAGATTTAATTGATGAAGAAATTAAGCCAAACACTTCGTCAACAACATCTAAATAGCTATTAATGTGGTGGTCTTTGTGAGCAAAACAAGCATAGTATGAGTTTGTTGCAAGAAATCCTCTTTTGAGCATTTCTTGAGTGAAGAGTGTTTTCAATAGGAGTTTATCACCTTCAAAATCAAAGTGACTTAAAGGGTATATGCTCCCAACAGAAATTTTTAGTTCGTGTTTGTTTGCTAATTTGGCCCATCCATCTTGCACCTTTTTACCACAATCAATTAAATGTTCAGGTATGTTGAACTTTATCATCTTCTTAATGGATGCTAGTGCAGCAACAGGACCTATCCTCTCCGTCCAATAAGTGCTACTAATAAATGAATCCTGTGCATAATCCATAAATTCCCTTTTGCCTATTATTGCACCCATAGGAAAACCATTGCTTATACCCTTTGCAAATACTGCAATATCAGGTTCAATATTTAATACCAAATGAGCGCCTCCAACATTAAGCCTAAATCCACTCGATACTTCATCAACAATCAGAGGGATATTCAATCTTTTAGTTTCATTTCTAATAATCTCAAAAAAATTCTCCTCGGGTTCTACATTTCGTATAGCTTCAACAACAACACCAGCAATATCATTTTCGTGTTTTTGAATTAAATCTTGGAACTCTGAAATACTATTATAGTAAAAGGGGTATGATGTTCCCTTCATACATCGTGCTACTCCAACAGGGCTTAATCCTGGCAGAAGTTGGCCGTCAAGAGCCGAACTATTTGCCAGATTTGCTGACAAATACCAATCGTGCCACCCATGATAGCCACAGAAAAGAATTATATCTTTTTTAGTTGATGCTCTTGCTATTCTAACAGCAATTGACATTGCTTCTCCTCCTCCTCTTGCAAATCTTACCATATCAGCCCAAGGGTGAAGGGTTATCATTAATTTGGCTAATTCCACTTCCTCTGGAGCATTGAGTGTACACATACTACCTTTCTCTATGGCTTGATTTACAGCGTTATTAATATCATCATCAGCATAGCCAATTGTACATGCTCCGATTCCCATATAACTCATATCGATGAGTTTATTCCCATCAAGATCCCAAACTTCACAACCTTTGGCTTTATCATAATAGGCTGGCCATTGGTCGGGTAGAAACTGTTCTGGCCTTTTTGATAGTAATTGTGTGCCTCCAGGGATTATCTTTTTTGCTTCTTTGTATAAATCTTGCCCTTTTCCCATAATCATTATTTTTTTTTGTCCTCAATAAGAGATTTCTGGTATCCTTCGTTTCTTTTAAGCCCACTATTAATCGCTTTAATTGTTGGATTTTTGTCCAAGAAATCAACATACTCTTTCCAATTACAATTAATTCCGAGAACTTCTACCAATTTTTTAATAACCAAAAAGTCTTCTTCGTTGTCAACTGTAAGTCTGTAGTTAGAGTAATCTTTATCATTAAATATATTTTGTGATTCAAAAAGGTTACCTCCTTTAAAAGAAGAATTTCTCCAGATATATGGTGTTACGTGCTCCCTGTCGCTTTTTAAAGTCGCTTCATTATAAGCTTTCTCGAGGGCACTATAAGTGAGAACCTCTGCATCCATTCCATCTGGCAGTGTTGGTTGCATAGTGTTTGAGGCATAATCACATTTTGTTTGCAGTAGTACATTTATAACTTTATCAATTTCATTAGCATCAATTAGTGGGCAATCCGAAGTTACTCGAACAATAATATCAGGTTTGACTATTTTTGATGCTTGATAGAATCTATCTAAAACATCATTAACTGAACCTTTATAACTTAAAACTTTATTTCTATCAGCTATTTCAACAATTAGATCTGACTCTGCCTCATCAGTTGTTGCAACAACTATTTCATTAATGAGTTTTGATTTTTTAATCCTTTTAATATGAATATCTAAGATAGTTTCCTGGTTAATTTTTTTTAATACTTTGGCTTTTAATCTCGATGAGCCATAACGTGCTTGAGTTATTGCTACTATTTTCATGGTTAATTATGTTTATTTCTCAGTCGAAAAATCAGGATCAACAAAAATCTTTATTTTATCTCTTATTGATTCAATAGTTTCCCAATCTTCATTTGTACCAGAGTTGTAATAGAAATCTTTGGGAACTGGAATTGCATTGTGGTGTTTAAGGTAGTTCTCATAGGTATTGTAATGGGAGAACGATGGGAGTATAGCATAGTATCTTCCTAAATCTATGGTATTAAAAGCATCAGTTGAGGTTATCATTTCCTCATGTAGTTTTTCGCCTGGTCTTATGCCTACAATTTTAATTTCAGCGTTGGGTGCAACAGCCTTAGCAACATCCAAAATTCTGTAGGAAGGTATTTTTGGTACAAAAATTTCACCACCCAAATGGTTTTCAAGTGCGAAAAGTACTAGGTCAACTCCATCCTCAAGGGATATTGTAAAACGAGTCATTTCCTTATGCGTAATTGGTAGTATACCTTCCTTTCTTTTTTCTAGGAAGAAAGGAATGACTGATCCCCTAGAGCCCATTACATTGCCGTATCGAACAACTGATATGCGTAAATCTCTCCCCCCTTTTAGGTTATTGGCTGCTACAAATAATTTGTCGGAGCATAATTTGGTTGCTCCATATAAATTGATTGGTGCTGCTGCTTTGTCAGTTGAGAGAGCAACTACGTCCTTTACATTTGTTGCTAAAACTGCATCAATTAAATTTTGAGCCCCATTGATATTGGTTTTTATGCACTCGTCAGGATTGTATTCTGCCGTGTCAACTTGTTTTAATGCTGCTGCATGAATTACAACATCAGCACCTTCGCAAGCCCTTTTTAGTCGTGCCCCATCGCGAATATCTCCTATGAAGAAACGTAATTGAGGGAACTCCTTTTCAGGATATTGCTGTTTTAACTCAAATTGCTTAAGTTCATCTCTCGAATATATTACTAATCGTCTAACATCAGGGTACTTTTTAAGTATTGACTTAATAAATTGCTTACCAAAAGAACCCGTTCCTCCAGTAATAAGTACAGATTTTCCATTTAACATATCTATTCTTGTTTGTTTAGGTTTTCTTTAATTGTTTTAAATACAAGTTTACCAAATATTGTGCCCACCCCAATAATCCCACCAATGAAGGCAAACACAACCAGCATTAGTGAACGCCTTGGCTTACTTCTTTCAACTGGTACCTTAACTGGTTCGAGTATTTTAATAACCGGTGTTTCCTCTTGCACCTTAATTTTTGCCTGCTCTAGCTGTTGTGCAAGACCATTGTAAACGTTAAAGGCAAGGGTGTATTTGTTGTTTAGGCGTTCCTCCTCGGTGCGAGCTGCAGCCGATTGCACGTTGCGGTTGGCATCGCGGAACTGGGCTAGCTCCTTTTGTGCTTGCAGGTACTCCTTTTCCTTTTCAGCGTAACGTTCCAGGATGAAATTGAGGTCGGTTTCCGATTTTTCAATACGGTACTCAGTTATGTAGTTTGAAAGATACTCAACGGCAAAGTTGGCTATTTGAGCTGTAATGTATGGGTCGCCGAATTCGGTGGAGATGCTTATAACGCCGTTTTTTTGGTCTATGGAGGCACCAATTTTGTCTTGCAGGGCTTTTATTGTTTCGTGTTGTTCTTTAGTCATTCTTGCTATCTTCTTCTGTCCAAGAATTACTTCTTGTTCTTCAATTTCTTGTTCACCCCTTATCCATCCCAGAATAGTCCAGGGTAACTTAATGGTGTATTTCATTATTATACCCATTAAGGAGTTTTTAGAGTAGTCGTTTAGGTATTCAAAAACGGTTATATCTAGCGTTTCGTCATCGGTTTTGTAGGTAACTTTATGGTTTAGCAACTCCAAGTAGAATGGTGTGCTTTTTAGCACATCGGGGTAGAGCATGGGGCCAATGGCATCGGCTCCTTCGGCTGCCATAGAGAAACCACCCAGCCCACTAAACTGGCGGAGTAAAGCAGAGGCACTTCCACTGGAACTTTTCGATTCGGGTAAAAGCTTGGTTTCCACCTTGTACTGCTTGGGGCTGGCAAGGGCAATAACAAGACCAAGGGCTATAAATGCAGCGGTAATCTTAATGATTAGCTTGCGGCCGTTCCAGAGGTGGCGGATGAGTTCTATTAGGTCGATTTCGTCGGAGCTAGTTTGTTTATTTGGTGTGTCCATATTTATATGTGGTGTTATGTTCTCACGTAGAGTCGCATTTTTTTTCTCACGCAGAGCCGCAAAGGCGCAGTTTGTTTAAGTTCGCTGTTTCTTCTCACGCAGAGCCGCTATAATTTAAGGTCGCAGGTGTTTTCACGCAGAACCGCAGAGGCGCAGTTTGTTTAAGGGCGCAGTTACTTTGTGTATTTTTTAGCGTCTTGGCGTCTCGGCGTGATGTTTTTCACGCAGAGCCGCAAAGGCGCAGTTTGTTAAGATCGCTGTTTTTTCTCACGCAGAGCCGCAAAGGCGCTATAATTTAAGGTCGCAGGTGTTTTCACGCAGAGTCGCAGAGGCGCAGTTTGTTTAAGGGCGCAGTTGCTTTGTGTATTTTTTAGCGTCTTAGCGTCTCGGCGTGATGTTTTTCACGCAGAGCCGTTTTTTTTTCACGCAGAGTCGCGGAGTCGCAGTTTGTTTAAGGTCGCTGTTTTTTCTCACGCAGTGACGCAGAGACGCAATTAAGTTAAGACGCAGAATGTTCAAAAATAACTTCGCGACTTAGCGCCTTGGCGTGATGTTTTTCACGCAGAGTCGCAGAGGCGCAGTTTGTTAAGATCGCTGTTTTTTCTCACGCAGAGTCGCAGAGACGCAATTAAGTTAAGACGCAGAATGTTCAAAAATAACTTCGCGACTT
>CAZDXY010000018.1:14589-15465 GCA_964509385.1 uncultured Rikenellaceae bacterium | reverse complement strand
CGCAGAGACGCAATTAAGTTAAGACGCAGAATGTTCAAAAATAACTTCGCGACTTCGCGCCTTGGCGTGATGTTTCCTAGCGACTTAGTGAGAGAAATTTTTACAGATTATTAACTATCCGAGTTATACCGTTTTTGATTAGGCTCTCTTTGAAATTTATTAATAATCCGAGTTTTAATCCGGTTAACCTTAGGTATGTTAGTAACTGCTTATGGTGTACAGGTAATAGTGCTTCGATTGATTTTAATTCAAGTATAACTTTGTTCTCAACAATAATATCTGCTTTAAACCCTTGGTCAATCTTTTGTCCTTCCCAATATACTGGGATTACTTTTTGGCTCTCGTACGAAAGTCCTGCTTTCTCTAATTCTATTAGCAATATTTTATGATAAACCGATTCGAAAAGTCCTGCTCCAAGTTGGGTGTGTATTTTGTAGCAGATGTCGACAACTATTCGGGATATATCGTTTTCGTGCATTGTTTGTTTCTCACGCAGAGTCGCTAAGGCGCTATAATTTAAGTTCGCTGTTTCTTCTCACGCAGAGCCGCAAAGGCGCAGTTTGTTAAGATCGCTGTTTCTTCTCACGCAGAGCCGCGGAGTCGCTATAATTTAAGTTTGCAGGTGTTTTCACGCAGACCTGCCTGTCGGCAGACAGGGACGCAGAGGCGCAGTTTGTTTAAGGGCGCAGTTGCTTTGTGTATTTTTTAGCGTCTTGGCGTCTTGGCGTGATGTTTTTCACGCAGAGCCGTTTTTTTTTCACGCAGAGTCGCAGAGTCGCAGTTTGTTTAAGGTCGCTGTTTTTTCTCACGCAGAGTCGCAAAGGCGCAGTTTGTTTAAGGGCGCAGTTGCTTTGTGTATTTTTTAGCGTCTTGGCG
>CAZDXY010000018.1:0-14489 GCA_964509385.1 uncultured Rikenellaceae bacterium | reverse complement strand
TCTTGGCGTGATGTTTTTCACGCAGAGTCGCAGAGGCGCAGTTTTTTTGAGGGCGCAACTGCTTTGCGTATTTCTTAGCGACTTAGCGTCTTGGCGTGATGTTTCCTAGCGACTTAACCCCTTTGCGCGATGTTTTTTGTGCAAACACTTTTACTTATTCCTCGGTGTACTGCTCAATGGCCGTTATAAAATCCTTAAAGTCATCAAGATGTTGCAGCAATCCGTAAAGTTTGTCGATATCAACAATCACGTACTCGTGCACCAGTAGGTTTCTTAACCCAGCCATTCCTTTTTAGGATTTCTCGAGGGTGGCATCGATATAGTTGAATTACGGAGTAGGACTATACAACCGGCATAAGTATTTGCAGTGCCCAAGTTCTGATGAACTACGATATGGCAAGCAAGGTCAATCATTATCTGAATGGACTCAAGAAAAACCGTAGCGAAGTGCCCACCGCTTGGGAGTATCTGTCTTAAAATCGTCAGCGGTGTATGCCTTGCCAAGCTGCTCAAGTTCAGCAATATTTCTCTCGAGTTGTATTAGCCTGCTATTTCGCATAGTTTCGCACTCCGATTTCACGATTCTTAATTCTATTGCTAAAAGCTTCACGCATTTGGCGATTCAAAAAGGCATTGTCGAAATGGCTTAACAGGGCTTTTTCTTTGAAGTTTTTCTGCGCTAATGGCTCCTTGTCAACAATGATTAAGCCTGTGCAGACAATCTCGTGGGCAATGGCTGGATTTTGTGAGATGAGATTATTGAGGTGTATCAGGTCAATTTTTTTTCCTGTGGCCAAGTGCAGCTCGGTTTGGATCTCACCCAGTCGCAAAAGGTCTAGATCGCTATATGTGTATATGGCGATGTCGATATCTCGATATTTCTCTTTTGAAACAAACGAACCGAAAAGGAATGCAAATACTACATCCTCCTGGTTGCTTAGGACATTGGTAATTGATGATAATATGTTTGATTTGGAGTTCAGCGTGCTACGTTTTATTAGCTGTTGGCTTTTAGACTTTGACGGTTGGCGTTTAGTGTTTTTTGTTCCATGTTCTTTGTTCTGCGTTTGGTGTTTTACGCCTGCCTACCCATGGTAGGTTCTAAGTTTGACTGGTAGAACTTTCCAATTGCTAACGGTGTATTGGTCTTAATACGATATGGTGGTACACAGCTTCGCCCGGTCAGTCCCATGGCGATATGGCTGATGATGTGGCGTAATAAGATGATTGTCAAAGACAAATAAGTATGGGTCTCTGCTTTGACAAAATGTATATTTTGAAAACAAAAGTAATGATTTTTTATTGTAATCATGGCCACATATGCTGGGGAATATGGGTTTTGATTTTTGTTGGAGGATAAGTGTCGGTAGCAGGAATTATACAGCTTAAGACTTACCTGCCTATGGCAGGTTTAGAGTTTAAATTTCAATGTTATAGGTATTACGTATGGCGTTCAGGGTTTTACGCCTGCCTACCCATGGTAGGTTCTAAGTTTGGCTGGTAGAACTTTCCAATTGCTAACGGTGTATTGGTCTTAATACGATATGGTGGTACACAGCTTCGCCCGGTCAGTCCCATGGCGATATGGCTGATGATGTGGCGTAATAAGATGATTGTCAAAGACAAATAAGTATGGGTCTCTGCTTTGACAAAATGTATATTTTGAAAACAAAAGTAATGATTTTTTATTGTAATCATGGCCACATATGCTGGGGAATATGGGTTTTGATTTTTGGTTGGAGGATAAGTTTCGGTAGCAGGAATTATACAGCTTATGGCTTACCTGCCTATGGCAAATTTAAAGTTTAGAGTTTAAGGTTTAGGGTTTAAGGTTTGCCTGCCTATGGCAGGATTAGAGTCGGGGTGGTGAGTGGGCGCTGGTGAATTGCTAACTGCCCTTGGCGGCTTGGCGACCTTGCGTTTAAACTTTTAACACAGTGGGATTTTGTGGAATATCGAATGTAGAATAATGAATGAAAAATGATGAAGTTGGGGAGGGGAGAGGGCGTTTGTTTACATTTATTCTTCTTTGCGACTTAGCGACTTGGCGTGAGATTGTTTGTCAATTGTCTTTTCCCAGTTCCAAGCCGAGAGTAGGGCTTCGTTGAGCGATAGTTGGGCCTTCCAGCCAAGTTCTTTCTCGGCGTAGGAGGTGTCGGCCCAAACCTTTTCGATATCGCCGGGGCGGCGATCGGTTAGGGTGTAGTTTATTTTTACTCCGGTGGCTCGTTCAAACGACTTGATAATCTCGAGCACGGTAACGCCATTTCCTGCGCCCACGTTAAACACCTCGAATGGAATTTTATTGGTTTTTTCTATTAGCCTTTTTAGGGATATTACGTGTGCCTTTGCCAGGTCGACCACGTGGAAGTAGTCGCGGATAGCCGTACCATCGGGGCTGTTGTAGTCGGACCCAAAAACCTGTAGCTCAGGCCAAATGCCTTTGGCAGTTTGAGTAATGAATGGCACTAAATTGTCGGGTTTGCCCATGGGGAACTCGCCAATGTGGGCGCTGGGATGTGCACCTATGGGGTTAAAGTAGCGAAGTGCAATTCCAGAGATATTATTTGTTGATTGAATGGTGTCGGCAATAATATCCTCAGCAATTTTTTTTGTATTACCGTAGGGCGAGAGGGCCTTTTTTATGGGCGATGATTCGGTAACAGGTAGCACATCGGGCTGACCGTAAACGGTGCATGAGCTGGAGAAGACCAGATGACCACCTCTCTCTTTTAATATTTCTAAAAGATTTATTAGGGAGTAGATATTGTTTTTGTAGTACTCCAGGGGTTTATCAACGCTTTCGCCCACGGCCTTTAGGGCAGCGAAATGTATCACAGAGTTGATGTCGGGATGCGTTGCGAATACTTGCTGCATATCTTGCAATGAGGCACAGTTGGCCTTGATAAACGTGGGGCGTACCCCGGTTATTTTTTCAATGCCATCAATTGAATCGGCATAGGAGTTTGATAGATTATCGACGATTACCACCTCGAAACCGGCCTCCATTAACTCAACGGCTGTATGTGAGCCAATATAGCCAGTGCCGCCTGTTACTAGTACTTTTTGCATTTATATTTATTTTTTTTAGTTGCACAAAGGACACTAAGGAGTCACAAAGGGACACTAAGTTTATAGAATAATTCGTTTAATGCCGTTCTTGAGTGATGTAACATAAAAATTTAACAAAAGTCCAAGTTTGTAATTGCCTAATCTAAGATATGTTAAAACCTGTGCTAAATGAACATCAGTAAAACAATCGGCTGTCTTTAACTCTATAACCACTTTATTGTTAACTAGTAAATCGATTCTGTATCCGTGATCTAGCTTTATATCCTTGTAAATAACGGGTAATGGTTTTTCTCTTTGGACAGAAAGACCAGCCTTGATCAATTCGTAGGATAAACATTCCTTGTATGCAGATTCTAATAGCCCAGGACCTAACTGTTTGTGAACTTCTATGGCACAACCTATGATTATGTTTGATAATTCATCTTCTGTAAGATTTTTCATAGTTGTTCTTTTAGTTTCACAAAATACACAAAGGAGTCACGAAGTAACACAAAGGGATCTTAAATTACTTAGTGTCTTTAGTGCCTTCTTAGTGGTTTTTGAGGTCATTTTTTTGTTGCACAAAGGGCTCCAAGGAGTCACGAGTAACCACAAAGTGTTTAGTATTTTCTTAGTGTCTTTTGTGTCTCCTTGGTGTTCTCTGTGTTCAAAATCTTTTAATACGCTTTCCCGATGGCCCTAACCTTAAACCCAATTTTCATTAGCTCTTTGTGGTCGAGAAGGTTTCGTCCATCGAAGATGTGGGCTGGTTTTAGCATATTGTTGTAAATGCGTTGCCAGTCGTATGTTTTAAACTCGTCCCATTCGGTTAGCACAGCGATGGCATGGGCACCCTTGGCAGCCTCGTAAGGGTCGGTGCAAGCTGTGAGCAGCTCCTCGTTCTCCTTCTCGGTGCGGGTGTTAAGGTAGTTCAGGTCGGCATACATTTGTTGCGGCCTTACCTTGGGGTCGTACACGTGAATTGATCCTTGGTCATCGAGCAGATGGTTAGCCACGTAGATGGCAGCCGATTCGCGGGTATCGTTGGTGTCCTTTTTGAATGCCCATCCAAAGAACGTGATCTTTTTGCCCGAGATGGTGTTGTTAAGCGTTGCGATAATGCTATCGGCAAAGCGACGCTTCTGGTAATCGTTTAGAATGATAACCTGCTCCCAGTAGTCGGCAACCTCTTGCAAGCCAAGGCTACGGCAGATATAAACAAGGTTTAGGATATCCTTTTGGAAGCATGAGCCACCAAATCCAACCGACGATTTTAGGAACTTTGGGCCAATACGGCTATCGGCACCAATGGCGCGGGCCACCTCGTCGATATTGGCCTCGGTTTTCTCGCACAGCGCGCTAAGCGCATTGATTGATGAAACACGCTGGGCAAGGAATGCGTTGGCAGTTAGCTTCGAAAGCTCCGACGACCACACGTTGGTTTGTAGTATACGCTCCTTTGGAAGCCAATGGGCATAGATATCGGATAAGGCATCCATAGCCTCACGCCCTTCGGCTGTGGCAATATCGCCACCAATTAGCACGCGGTCGGCATGGTGCAGATCGTTAATGGCTGTTCCTTCTGCCAGAAATTCGGGGTTCGAAAGGATTTGGAATTTCACGCCATTCCCAACGTTGTCCAGTATGTCTTTTATTGCTTGTGCAGTCCGAACGGGCAAAGTCGATTTTTCAACCACAATTTTATCTTCAGTGGCTACCTCGGCAATCTGGCGGGCGCACAGCTCAACAAATTTAAGGTTGGCGGCCATACCCTTGCCCTTGCCGTAGGTTTTGGTGGGGGTGTTAACCGAGATGAAAATCATTTCGGCCTCACGAATCCCCTTCTCAATATCGGTTGAGAAAAAAAGGTTACGGCCACGAGCCTCGGCCACAACCTCCTTTAAGCCGGGCTCAAAGATTGGGAGTTTATCGAGATCGTCATCGTTCCAATCGGCAATACGCTGTGGGTTAATATCAACAACATTAACTTTAATCTCGGGGCATTTTTGGGCAATAACAGCCATGGTGGGGCCACCAACATAACCAGCACCAATACAGCAGATGTTCTTAATAGTCATAAGGCTATTTTAATTGGTTCATAATTGTTACAGCAACTAGGGCAATGGACGAAAGTGACGAGCTAATGGCCAGTGTTTCTTGCAGGGTGACTCCGTCTCTTTCTGGTTTTTGAGGCACCACAATTTCTGCTCCAGGCTCAATTTTGGGGTATGATCGGAAGAACAGGAAACTGCGAGTTCTATCCATCGAGCCGTTGGCATAGATTACAAAAACTTTATTTTTTCTAGCATTATCGGAAAAGCCACCTGCTTGGGCAACATAATTCCTGAGGTTAGTATTCCTTGTAAATTGAGTGGTCACTGGGTTAAGAAGTTCCCCCGTGAGTTTTACCGTTTGTAATCTTTGTGGCACTCTTAGTATATCGCCTTCAACCAGAAGCAGGTCTTCGTTGCTTTTTGGGTTCTTAAGAATTTTTTCCAGATTGATGCCAATGGGCTGGTGCGAGTTGTTCGTTTGTTCATCTATCTTGGCATCAATTTCTAAATCATAACCCTCAAGGTCTTTTATCCTTTCGGCCTGTTCGCGTTGTGTGTCATCAATTTTGCGGAGCAGAGTAGCGCCGGGGAGAAAGGCCTCGGGTGTTAAACCACCTGCTCTCGCCACCAAGTCGGAAATTCGGTCGTCTTTGCGAGCAATGGCATAACTGCCAGGAAATGTAAATTCACCCTCGGCTACGGCCATTTCCTGCTTTTTGTAACCAGGTGATGTGCGTACAAATACGATATCGAATGGCTCTAGCTTAAACGATGAGCCTTCGTCGTTAATGGATAGATTTTCATTGATGGGGAAGTTGAATACTTCCGATATTGTTTCACTCGATTCAGTGGCCGTTCTGTTTTGTACTCTCCGCGCTACCTCCACCATTGCCAAAGAAGCTGAGTGCTTTAGGCCACCAGCTTTGCGAATAAGTTCTCCTAAACTTATATTATCGGCATAAGGAAATGAACCAGGTTTTTGAACCTCACCAATAATATTTACGGTGCGTTCCTGCTTAAGCTCAAGGATTGAGCTGATTACCAGAAGATCTTCGCGTTTTAGCTGCAAATCCATAGCTGGATTTTCCAAAATTGATTTCAGATCAATGTCGATAATCTCAACCTCAAGGTTGTCGCTCAACCTGTATATTGAGGCTCTGTTGGTAAATGCATCTTCCCTTAATCCTTCGGCCTTTTTAATAAGGTCGCTAACGGTCATCCCTTCGGTAAGGCCGTATTCGCCCTCTCTAAAGACAGCACCCTTTACCGTAACTCTATTCTCGTATCTGTCCAAAATTTCACCAACCTTTATCTCGTCGCCGTTGTTCATCAAGAATGATGAGAAAAGTTCCTTGTCAACGTTTAGCAGTTTTTTCTGGCTGTCGGTTTTGCGATTTACCACTAAATGCTTACTGTAAGCACGTGCCGAGAATCCACCTGAAAATTCAATCAGGTCGTCCAAGGTTTCGCCCTCCTTCAGTTCGTAAATAGCAGGGCGTACTACTTCTCCGTAAAATGTTACTCGGTTCTGAAAGGGGGCTATAAAAACAATGTCTTCATCCTGTAGCCTCACATTAAGTGCTGTTTCACCTCTAAGGAGGAAATCGTATAGGTCGATTTTTTGATACAGCTGGCCATTTCGAATGACTCTAATTTCACGGAACGATCCCATTTCATCGGGGCCGCCAGCAAGATACAATGCGTTGAATGCAGTGGCAAAGGAGGGTATGGTATAAGTACCCGGCATGTACGCATCGCCAGCCACCGTTACCTTTATGCTTCGCACATTGCCTATGCTTACCTGAGCAAAGGTGTTGGGCGATGTGCCTTTAAGCCCGGAGTAAATTGTCGACAAACGATTTATTATAAGCGTGGATGCTTTTTCGATTGTTTGACCACCAATGTTTATGGGGCCTAAATCAGGGACAATAATCTGTCCCTCAGGATTAACTGTTACTCGCGATTGGCTTTGGGAAGCACCCCAAACCTCAATTATCAATTCATCACCAGGGCCAAGCTGGTAATTTTGGGGGGTTGGAATGTTTAGGCTCGGTTCAAATGTGAGCTCCTCTTTTTGGAAAAGGTCGTACCCAAAAACTTTAAGCGTTTCGCCTTCTTCAGCAATGGTATTTTCTTTCAGATCTTTGCGCTGCGATATATTTGAATCTGAATCGCGGGTATCCGTTTCTGAAGGATAAGAGTTTGTGGCGCTCTGTCCCGATTCAATTTCTCTAATCCTCTCCCTAAGCTTAAGCACTTCGTTGTAGGGCATGCCTCGGGATATGGCCTCGCCCTCAAGTTCTTGCATAGACATACCTGTTGCCTTTGCACGCCCAATAAACTGCTTAACCTGCGCATCGGTTAAATCGTTGACTTTTATGGAGCTAAAATCGATTTGATTGATGTTTAGCTGTTGGGCATTAATTTCTGGAGAGAAAGAAATGAGCAATGCTGATATCAGCAATAAGCGAAGAGAGAACTTTAAGACTTTTAGCATTTTGTATGTTTGATTTAAAATGTTTGTAATCCTTGCTTCGTGTTGTAAAACTTGTAAAAATTCAATGGGCAATAAAACAATAATTGCACCAAAACCAAAGGTTAAATATTCTCGAAAATCAACAACATCGATATATGTTCATAACGCTTTGGATTTTAAATGTTTGATAAACGAGGCACAAAAATAAGAAAAAACTTTGAGTAAGTAGCTGTTTTGTTTGTCCTTAGCATCTAAAATAGTTTATCAATCCTTTATTACACTCAAGGTGATGGCTGTAAAGGTAACGAGATGGTTTTATACAAAGTATTATTTTTTGTTAAATTGATGCCCGGCTTTCATGTCATATGCTTGATGTAGGTATTGTAATTCCTCGCTTTTGTATAGGTCAACCAATTTATTAACGTGTTGTTAATGCTTTAGTAGTGCAACGATTTTATTACTTTTGTAAAGTAAGCTATGTCCCCAAAGAGATCAAATCAGCAAAGCGATAATCCGCTAAGCAAAATAAAGCTTAGCCGTGCCATATACCCAATTATCATTGGGTTGGGGGTTGTGGGCTATATGTTTTACCGCGAGTTCGACCCCAGCGTTTTCACCTATCTCAGCTTGGCTAAGTGGAGTTTTGTTTGGTTTGTGGTGGCGCTTGCCCTAATGGCCTTCAGAGATATTGGGTATATCATCAGGTTGTTGATACTGGCCGAGGGCCAGCTATCGCTTAGGCAAGCCTTCCGCGTGGTAATGCTTTGGGAGTTTACCTCGGCCATAACTCCATCGGCTATAGGTGGTACCAGCGTGGCCATTCTGTATGTAAATAAGGAAGGGATTAGCGTTGGACGCAGCTCGGCCATTGTGATGGCCACCTCGCTTTTGGATGAGCTGTACTTTCTACTTATGTTTCCCCTACTTTTACTATTTGTTAAAACTGATTTACTGTTTGGCGTTAGCCTAACCGATGAAGTGGCCTTTGCCAACGAACTTTTCACCTTTGCGCTTATTGGTTATTTGGTCAAGCTTCTATACGTAATAGTACTGTCCTATGGGCTGTTTTTTAATCCCCGCGGATTAAAATGGCTTATGCTTATGATTTTTAAGCTACCCATCCTAAGGCGATGGAAGCATGGCGCCAACGATGCGGGGACTGAGATTATTGAAAACTCGAAGGAGTTTAAGGCAAAGCCTTTTGGGTTTTGGTTCAAATCGTTTTTGGCCACAGCCTTTTCGTGGACATCGCGTTACTGGGTTGTAAATGCCCTCCTCCTAGCCTTCTTTGCCGTTACCGATCATTTTCTGATTTTTGCACGGCAGCTGGTCATGTGGATAATGATGCTGGTTAGTCCAACCCCAGGTGGAAGTGGCTTTGCCGAGTTTGTGTTTACTCGTTTTCTAGGAGAGTTCATGCCGGTTGAGCCGATTGCGCTTGGCTCTGTTGCCGTTGCCATGGCATTGATTTGGCGCTTGGCCACTTACTACCCGTACCTAGTGATAGGTGCAATAATGTTTCCTCGTTGGATTAAGAGTAAGTTCGGAAGCGAGAAGGTTTAAATGCTACCTTAAGCAGAATCGATTTAGAAGTATTGCAGGCATCTGGTTGTACTTTCATAAAAAAAGGGGTATAGCCCCTTTTGAAATTATCTTTTCTTAATAGCCTACAGTTTTTCCTTTATATACCTAAGCATCGAGTCCATTATAAGGTAGCCATCGGTGTTTCCTAGCTCATCGTCGGCGGCACGCTCGGGGTGTGGCATCATACCAAATACGTTGAATTTCTCGTTGCAAACTCCTGCAATATTCTCCACCGAACCGTTGGGGTTAACCGCTTCGGAAATGCTTCCGTTTTCATCGCAGTACCTAAAAAGTATTTGCCCATTAATTCTCATGCTGGCCAGCGCTTCCTTGTCGGCGTAGTATCGACCTTCGCCGTGGGCAATCGGAATCTTAAGCGCTCGATTGCGAGGTACATAGGCCGTAGGGGCTGCTGTTTTGCTGTCGGGCAAAATGAATACATTTTTGCACTCAAACTTCTGGCTGTTATTATGTAGGAGTGCTCCGGGCAGGAGTCCTGCCTCGCAAAGAATTTGAAACCCATTGCAAACACCAAATACAAAACCACCGTTATGGGCAAACTCTATCACCTTCTCCATGATTGGTGAGAAGCGAGCTAGAGCACCTGAACGCAGGTAGTCGCCGTACGAAAAACCACCGGGCAGTACCACAGCATCTACATTTTGCAGGTCGGTATCCTTGTGCCAAAGCTCTACCACCTCTTGCTCCATAATGTTCTTTAGAACGTAGATCATATCGTGATCGCAATTGGAGCCAGGAAAAGTTACAACGCCAAACTTCATAGCCATATATTTATATGATGCGCAAAGATAGATATAAAATGGTATTGAGCAAAAAGGCCCATCTCAATTATCGCTTAATAACATATGTTTTGCCCATCGAATTTTTGGGGTAAATGATTTTTAAAGGGTTAATTTTGCGGGCAAATTTTTTGCTGATGATTAGAGTTGCCCTTGGGTTGATGTTTTCTGCTGCATGGATGCAGCTTGTTGCAGAAGTGCCTTTGGTTAAGGAGTTGGCATCGGCCTCACTACCAGCCGACCATATTCCACATGCTACCGATTCGTTAAGCGTTGAGCTGTCTGCCACTATCCAGGCAAGGCACGTTTGGCGGGGATCGCTAACCTGCGATGCGTGGAATATGCAGCCCAGCTTTAATATGAGCAAACGTAACTTTTTGGTAGGGGCTTGGGCTGCCTATACCGTTGATAACTCCTACGCCGAGGTAGATATTTACGCATCGTACTCGTTGGGTAGTTTTACCTTTTCGGTGCTCGACTACTTTTGTCCTAATGAGACCCTTAGGTTTAATCGATTCTTTGATCTGGACCAGTCGACCACACAGCATACCATCGATGCAACCATTAGCTTCGATGGCACAAAACGATTTCCGTTCAGCCTTATGGTTTCAACCCTTTTGTGGGGAGACGATCTGAATCCTGCTACAGGCCAGAACTACTACTCGACCTATATTGAAGCTGAGTATAATTGGTCACGGACTGCTACGCAGGACTACCACTTCTTTGTTGGCCTTACCCCGTACCGTGGTTACTATGCCGATTCATTCAACGTTGTTGGTGTGGGAGCGGGGGTAAATCAAAAGATCAAAATTACTGAAAGTTTTACCCTGCCCTTCTTTGGGAAGCTAATCCTGAACCCGTATACCGAAAATCTATTCTTTGTATTTGGTTTTTCTTTGCAGAAATCCTAAGCAAAGATAAAGCCCAACAGCTGTTGGGCTTGTGTCGTATCCCTTTTCTGATTTGATATTCTAGTTCAACCTGAAGGTAACCGGGAAGGTGAACGAAACCTTGGTTGGCTTCCCTCTCTGCAATCCGGGGCTCCATTTTGGTGAGTTAGAAACAACCCTAAGTGCTTCTGCATCTAATGACGGGTCGATTCCTTTAATAACCCTTACGTTGGTTACCGATCCGTCAATGTCGATAGTGAACTCTAAGGTAACCCTTCCCTGAATTCCGTTCTGAGCGGCTAATTCAGGATATTTAAGATTCGCAAAAACCCATTTGGTAAAGTTTCTGTGATCACCCCCCATGAACGTGGGCTGCTCCTCAATGAGCATGAAGGGAATGGTTTCGTCTAGCTCCTTCTCGTCATCAAAGATGATTCGGTTCTTGAGCAAGTCTTTAAACGTTTCATCGTCAATATCTTTAAAGATATCCTCATCCTCATCCTTAATTTCAACCTCATCATCTACAATGTTTATTATTTCTGGAGGTGCAATTACTGGGGGTGGAGGCGGTGAAACATCCTCGGGGCGGGTAATGGGTATCATCTCCTCATCAAAATCGATGGTTGTCCCAGTTGCGAAATCAAGATTGATATCACCCTTGCTGGGCCATTCGAAAGCCAAAAGCACTATGGTGAGTGCTACTACTAGTCCTAGCTGAAAGAACATTGATTTTTTTCTTTCCAAATCGGTTTTGTTCGTTTTCGTTTTCATGGCATTTGATTTTTGGGGTTCATATTTGTGTTACAGCATCTTTAATTATATGAGTTAAATCCAATGTGAATTCCATGAAAAACAAGAAATAAATACCTTTTTTAAATGTTGAGCAGCTATTTTATGAGATTGCTTTGTTGAAATCTCTACAAATAGCACTGCGCTTAAACGTATGAGACGAACCTCAACTTTTTTTGAATGTGAAGTTGTAAAGCTTTTCTGATGAGGGATTAAGGGGCTTTGTGTTGACGGAAGTAATTGTTTGCTGTAGCGGAGGTAAAGGTGGGGAAGAGTTTTTTGAATCTCGATAAGGATATTATTAGTGACCAGTATACTTGAGCGTTTCAATGAGCAAAACCTGTTCTTTTATCCTAGAACAATGGCCTTTAGCCTGGCTAGAAAGTAGTTTTTTGGTAAGGCTGACTGAAGATATTGTTTGAATTGTATCACTAAGATAACCTTTTGCAAAAACATAAAATAGTTTTCAGTCAGCCTTACCTGTTAGTTTAGTAGCGATTCCTATTGGCGAACCATACCAGCGAGAGCATTACCGGAACCTCAACCAGCACTCCTACAACAGTTACCATAGCCGCAGGCGATTGTAACCCAAACAGCGCAATGGCCACCGCAACGGCCAGCTCGAAAAAGTTGCTGGCACCTATCATCGCTGCAGGTGAGCATACCGCATGGGGTAGCTTAAGCCAGCGACCCCCAAACCATGCTATGGCAAATATTACGTAGGTTTGTATCACTAGGGGTATTGCAACAAGCAGTATTATAAATGGTCTATTCACAATGGTTTCGCCCTGAAAGGCGAATAGTAAGATTAGCGTAACCAGAAGTGCAAGAATTGATACAGGGCGGAACTTTGGTAGAAACTCGTTGCGAAACCACTCCTCGCCCTTCGCTCTTATAAGCACCTTGTGGGTAATATAGCCGGCCAGCAAAGGAACTACCACAAATATTACCACCGAGGCAATAAGCGTTTCGTAAGGGATGGTTATGTCGGTTATACCCAGTAGGAGCCCCACAATTGGAACGAATAGAACCAGGATGATGAGATCGTTTACTGATACCTGCACCAGCGTGTAGTTGGGATCGCCGTTGGTTAGGTAGCTCCATACAAACACCATGGCGGTGCATGGCGCTGCTCCCAGTATTATGGCGCCGGCAATGTACTCCCCTGCTTCGGCAGGATCGATGAAAGCCCCATACAGCTTGGAGAAGAAAATCCAAGCAAAAAATGCCATGGTGAATGGCTTTATCAGCCAGTTTACTGTTAGCGTAAGCAGTAGCCCTTTGGGCTTTTTGCCAACATTTTTAATCGATGAAAAATCGACCTGAAGCATCATGGGGTAAATCATTGCCCAAATTAGAATGGCAATGGGTATGTTCACCCGGTACAGCTCCATATCGCTTAGCACCTTCATGCTGTCGCCGGCAAAATGTCCTATGGCTATACCTGCAGCAATACAAAGTGCAACCCAAAGGGTTAGGTATTTCTCAAAAAATCCAATTCGTTTTTTATTATCCATGGTATTGGCTTTTTAGCGGTTAAATCTTCTTGCCAAATATTGTGATGCTATATATTCCTGTATTGCTCTTCTTGAAATCGGCAACCTCGTCTTTTTTCATGATGCTTAGTAGCGTAAGGTCGGGTATTTCAATTGATTTCTCTTTCTGAATGCTGATATCAGAAAAACCTGCATTGCGAATAGTGTTGATGTAATCGTTTTTTTGAGTGGCTCCCGATACGCAACCTGCGTAAAGCTCGGCGTTTTGGCGTAGCTTTTCGGGCAGCTCACCAACCAGTACCACATCGCTTATGCAAAAGTGTCCGCCGGGCTTAAGGATACGATAAATTTGGGCAAAGGCTTTTTCCTTATCGGGCACAAGGTTGAGCACGCAGTTGCTTATAACAACATCTGCGATGTTGTCGTTAAGCGGAAGTTCCTCAATGTCGCCCTTAATAAACTCAACATTTGTAAAGCCATGGCTTGCAGCATTATGTTGAGCTTTCGCAATCATCTCGTCAGAGAAATCAACGCCAATCACCCAGCCTGATTCTCCTGTTTCGGCACGCGCTACAAAGCAGTCGTTACCTGCACCCGAGCCAAGGTCAACTACTGTCTGTCCAGCTTTAATGTGTGCAAATTTGGTTGGTAAACCACAACCCAGACCCAGGTCGGCATCGGGGTTGTAACCTTCAATCCTTTCGTAGCTTTCGCTAAAAACAGTGTAATCAACTAAGGGTTCACTATCGGAGCAGCTGCATCCGCAGCAACTTTCCGAGTTTTCGGTTTGCAACGCAATTCGCGAGTATTTCTCGCGCACTACATCCTTTATACTCTTGTTATCCACAGCAGCAGCACCCTCCACCTTTTTTAATTTCCGATTTGTAGAACCCAGCAAACCCTTCGGCAATCTCATCGCGCACGCGACGGAACACGGCCATCACCTCCTCGTCAGACCCAGTTGCCTCTGCCGGATCGTCGAAACCTATATGCCAGCGGTTAGCTACCTGTCCGGTAAATGCTGGGCAGTTCTCATTTGCCCCTCCGCACACGGTTATTACATAGTCGAATGATTGGTTTATAAACAGCTCAACGCTTTTGGGTTGATTTTTTGAAATGTCGATATTCACCTCGGCCATTGCCTTAACAGCTAGCGGATGAACCTGTGATGACGGCTCAGTACCTGCCGAGAAAACCTCAATGGAGTTGTCGAACGATTTGAGGAAACCCTCGGCCATCTGGCTACGGCATGAGTTGCCGGTGCAAAGAATTAGAATCTTCATGTTTGTTTTTTAGTAACTAATCAGTGTCGAAATTTAATAAAAAACCATTTTTCATAGAATTTGTCT
>CAZDXY010000017.1:0-46948 GCA_964509385.1 uncultured Rikenellaceae bacterium | reverse complement strand
TTGGTTGTGGACCATTTGCTGCAACTGCATCTTGAGGAGTTTGCAACAATCTTGTACTAGCATTTACATTAGCTGTAACATATTTTGGACCGCTTCGTCCACCTATAGCATTTATAATACTACCAGTACCTGACTGCCTTGACCAAGCTGTTGTGGAGAGAGAATTTCCAAGTGTGCCACTTTGATATTCATATCCCCCATCCATTTGTGGAAAAGATCCTATTACCTGCTGCCCCCACCCCACGCTGCTCCACAGGAGCATGGTAGCGGTGATAAGGGTTGTTGTGAGTAAGTTTTTTAGTTTCATAATTTAAAAGATTTAGTTAGTATTTTATTTGTGAGTTATTTAGTTATTATTGATTGATTGATTGATTGATTGATTGATTGCCCTTCGACAGGCTCAGGGTGACAATTGGGTTATTGAGTTCATAAAGTTCATAGAGTTCATAAAGTGACTAAAGTTCATAAAGTTCATAGAGTGACTAGAGTGACTAGAGTGACTAGAGTTGGAAGACGGGAGACCGAAGACCGAAGTCTTAATACTACTTACCTCTCATCTTCTCATCTTCTCTCCTTTTTCTTGTCAACAGTTTGTAAATTAATTATTTCAAAGAAATAACCTTCCTGTTAAAAAATTGTGAAAGGGTTGTCAAATTACAGCTATTTTTTTAGTGTAGCAAGGAATTATTTGGAAAATAATTAACATAAATGTTAGTATGCTGAAAGAGGGGTTTTTAGGGTTCACAGTCTTCGGTTCACAGTTCATAGTTCATAGTTCATAGTTCACAGTCTACAGTTCCCAGTTCTCATCCCGAAACTTCGGGACTCAGTTCACATATTAATCGTCATCGCGAGAAAGCGTACTTTGCTGACGAAGCGATCTGTTTTGAAAGATTGCGTCGCTCGTGCCTCGCTCGCAATGACGGGTTTCTTTTTCTGTCATCGTACTCTCGTCATCGCGATCCCGACTTGTCGGGAGAAGCGATCTGTTTGCAGGGAAACAGGCTAGAGCCTCATCCGAACGGGGGTATTTATATTTTGATTTGTTGATTGCCCTTCGACAGGCTCAGGGTGACAATTGATTGGTTGATTGCCCTTCGACCCTTCGGCAGGCTCAGGGCATCGCAGCTCAGGGTGACAATTGATTGGTTGATTGCCCTTTGCCCTCAGCCCATACCAGCCCTTTAACCACCCTAAAAACAATGTCATTCCGAGCCCCGTTCTTTGGGGCGAGGAATCTTTTTTTTTTAAAAAAATAGATTTTACTCAACTATCACATCTCAGAGTTCACCCTCTCTGTGCGTTAAAAAAAACGCCCGACAGGGTTTCCCCCATCGGGCGCTTCGGTTGTGAAATGATTCAGCGATCTACTGCTTGATCATCTTGCGGATTACCTGCTTGCCATTCTCCAAATGGAAGGTAACCAGGTAAACACCCTTATGTAGTATGGCTGTATTAAGCGACTGCTCGCTTCCGGTGATATGAGCATTTATTACTACCTGTCCGATAAGATTGGTAACCACCACCCTGCTAACCCTTTCGGAAGAGTTAAAGTGGATGTACCCATCGAACGGGTTGGGGTAAGCGTTGAAGTGGGTTAAAGTTTCGGTACCAATTCCAACAGGGGTCATGGTAACCACAACATCAATATCCTCGCCTGAAACCGTGAAGGTTCCCGCATAGTTATGGTATCCATCGTGCGAAACCACAAAGTTGTAGGTTCCATCGAGGAAGGTGTGCGAAGCATGGCCATCCCCATCGGTTATTAGATCATCTTCAACACCATCCACTGCAATGGCAGCACCCTCAATGGCACCCTGACTATCGCTTACGATGAATGTAACTGTGTATAATGAAACAGACTCAAAGTTTGCAACCAGCGATACGTTGGAAGCCGGCATGGTAAAGGTATAGGTTGAATTGGTGCTCACCTCAGCACCTGCAGCTGTGGTCCAATTCACAAATACGAAACCATCGTTGGGAGTAGCAGTAACGGTTACGCTCTCGCCTGCGGCGAAGGATCCGGCACCCGTAACAACACCAGCACCAGCAGGGTTAACTGCCAATGTTACCGTATAGGTTGTAGAACCACTTTCGATAAAGTGAGCTGATATGTACACATCGTGGTTGGGCATAATGAATACGTAAGGATTGCTGGAGCTAACCACTGCACCATCAATACGCCAGTTCTGGAAATCGTACCCATAAAAAGCCTCTGCATAGAGCGAAACCTCTTCGCCGGGCATATAGTCCCAATCGCCTTCAACCCAACCCGATCCCTCGGGTACTATGGTTACAATAACATCATAGTATTCCTCAATAACGGTAATAAGGAAGTTAGCGGGACTGCCTGCATCGAATGAAATTTCAACGGTAACATAGAATATAAACTCTTCCTTTGATGATGATTTAGCGGATAATAGCTTATCCCCCTCATCGAAATACATCCTAAGCAAAGCAGTACCATCGCCATTGTCGGTTACATCGTAGTATGGCCATTCGAACTGATCTACCTGCCAGCCAAAGTTAACGGTAACAAACATCTGAGTAACCTCCGATGCATCGTTCCATGTAATGATTATATCCTGATAATCTGGCATCTCATTGTAGTATGTTACAGCCGTTGGGTCGATGGTGGCATTTACAACACCGCTCTCAATGGCAGTAATGGTAAGAGTTACCTCATCATCAGTATCAAACACAATGGTAAGCTCTAGCTCATCGTCTACCTCAACAAGATTCTCGCTCAGGTAACTATCGTGAATAAATAGCCAGGTACCATCGATATGGTAGTCAACATCCTCAACCAAAGGACTACCAGATTCGGATATGGACACAACCTCGGTTGCGGTCATAAAGATTATTGTGGTCATCAAATCACCAGGATTGGTAAAATCGTAGCTTAGCAGATCCGGAATGAGAATCGGAGATGTTGATTCGAGCACCATGATGGCAAACCACTCGTAGTAGCCAGATCCAAACTCAGCACTGAATTGCATTGCTTGGAAGGGTTCAGGTTCTTGCGATAGTATAAAATCGCTGGTAATGGTAAGCACATCACCGCTTATGTAGTAATCAGTTCCCTGCTGAAGTATAACCTGGTAATAGTCATCGTCATCCTCATAGTAGTAGTAAATATTAAGTATCTCTGTTTCGCTACCCCAGTTTATATAGAAATCAACATCTTCGGGATTTGTCAGAGAAAAGAGTTGATATTCGGGGATGATTTCGGGATACTCCCACTCAATAAACTCAACAGTAACATTAATATCGCTTTGAAGATTTTGGTAAATGAAAGTAGTGCCCGTAAAACCGGAAACAACAGCACCGTTAACCCTCCACTCCTTCACTCCATAGCCCCAGTTGGCATAGGCGTTGAACTCGATATTCCATCCCTCGGTTACCTGATCTCCGCTGTTTATATAGTATCCATTGGCAAATGCATTAAGGCTTCCGTTTTCTCCAATCACACCGTAATTTACAGTATAGGTGGTACCCGATTCTTCGAAAACAGCCACTAAATCAACATCGTAATCAGGCATTATGAAGACGTATGGATTTTCAGTGCTTAACACTTCACCCTCCATGTCTTCCCAATGAACAAAAATGTATCCCCAGCTTGGGTAAGCCTCCAGGTAAACCATTTCGCCCGGTGAGTATTCCCAGTCACCGTATACCCAACCAGCATATTCGGGCACAATGGTAACATTAACCTCGAAATACTCCCAAACAAGAGTCATAAAGAAGGTTGCAGGGGCTCCAACATCGAATGAAATATCAATGGTAACAAAAGAATACTCTTCTGCCTTTGAATTACCTTTAGATAGCTTATTAAACTTATCATCTTCATCGAAGAATATTCTCAGCAGAGCTGTTCCATCACCGTTATCGGTAACGCTGTAATATGGCCATTCGAACTGCTCGATATACCATTCATCAATTAACGTTACAAAAAGTTGGGTTACCTCAGAGGCATCGTTCCATGTGATTGTAATATCCTGATAATATGGCATATCGTTGACATATGTTACCGATTGAGGATCGATGGTAGCATTTACAATACCACTCTCTATGGTGGTGATGGTAAGAATTGACTCATCTTCGGTATCGAATACAACGGTAAGTTCAACTTCATCATCAACAGCTAAAAGATTTTCGCTCAAGTAGGCATCATGGATGAAAAGCCATGCTCCCTCAATGGTATAATCTTCGCCTTCGGTAAGGGGGATTTCTCCTTCGGAAACCGAAACAACCTCATTGGCATTAAGGTATACAATCGTAGTGAATAGATCGCCGGGGTTGGTCAAATCGTAAGAGAGGTTTGCAGGTAAAAGGTAAGGTGTTGTGGTTTCAACCACCACTATTCCAAACCAAGCATACCCCCACATTCCAAATTGAGCACTAAAGTCCAGCCACTCGTAAACCTCGGGATCAAGCGATAGGATAAAGTTGCTTGAGATGGTGAGAATATCACCATTAACAAAGTAATCGGTTCCCTCCTGTAGTGGTACCTCGTAATTATCCCAGTCATCCCAGTTATAGTAGTATACTTGAGTAATCTCAGTTTCGCTACCCCATAAAATGGTGAAGTTCACATCATCGGGATCCTGCAGACCGAAATACTGTACTTCGGGTACTATTTCAGGATTTTGATACTCCTGATAGACCCAAACCATATAGGAGTTGGTTGTTACTCCATCCTCAGCAGTAACAGTAAAGTAAACACTTTGGCTGAAATCCATTGTAGTGGGAAATTCGTAATCAATGGTTGCACCCTCAGATATGGTCATTGTGGGTGTGAGAGATGTGATGTCGGTATCCCAGGCAACAGTAACACTGATATAATTCTCATAAATATCAACCTGGGCCGTTGGATCCTCAATAAAGCCAAAAGTAAGAATAAAGGCTTCGTTGGATTGGGTTTTTTGGTTTGTTACCTCGGAATAAGAGGTCTCTGTAGAACCGGGAATGCCACTTGCTTCCCTTTCAAAACCCTTTACGCTGTATAAACCCATTGCAAGCATAAGGGTTATTAAAATGAGTACAGTTTTTCTCATAAACAATTGATTTAGTTTAATTTATTTGATGAAAAGTATTAATTCAATAAAAGAGTTGAATATTATTGTTAAACAAACGTTTTTAATATCAAATTCTATTCCACTTGTTTATACTTTTTAATTTTTTAACGTTAATAAATTGTAATTAATTGTTTATAAACATTTTTCATGAAGAGCATTTAAAAAAAGGAATGTACAAGGTTTACTATGAATGAAAATTTATTTAAAAAAGTATACTTCCATCGTTTGCATACTTCTTAAATATGCTTAATGACATTTAGTATAATAATATGGTTATTATGATTAACTTTGGGGTGATATAAAGCATGTAACCATTAAACATTATAACACTTTAATATTAAACGCTATGGCTAAGATTAAGATTGGAATAAATGGCTTTGGCCGAATTGGGCGCTTAGTTTTTCGCGCTGCTCAAAATTTTGATAACGTAGAGGTTGTGGGCATCAACGACCTGATTGACGTTGACTATATGGCATATATGTTGAAGTACGACTCAACCCATGGTCGATTCAACGGTACCGTTGAGGTAAAGGACGGTAAGTTGATTGTAAATGGAAAGTCTATCCGTGTTACCGCCGAGAAAAACCCAGCCGATCTGAAATGGGGAGAAATTGGTGCCGATTACATCGTTGAATCCACCGGTTTATTCCTCGACAAGGTAAAGTGCCAGGGACATATCGATGCCGGTGCAAAAAAGATCATCATGTCGGCTCCCTCAAAGGACGATACCCCAATGTTTGTTTGCGGTGTAAACCTTGAAAAGTACACCAAAGATATGCAGTTTGTTTCCAACGCATCGTGTACCACCAACTGCCTTGCACCCATTGCAAAGGTGCTAAACGATAAGTTTGGCATTATCGAAGGATTAATGACTACCGTTCATGCAGTTACTGCTACCCAAAAAACTGTTGATGGCCCATCGATGAAGGATTGGAGGGGTGGCCGTGGTGCAGGACAAAACATTATACCCTCATCAACCGGTGCTGCAAAAGCAGTGGGAAAGGTAATCCCCTCGCTTAATGGCAAACTCACTGGAATGTCGTTCCGCGTTCCAACCCCCAACGTTTCAGTGGTTGACCTAACATGTCGATTGGAAAAACCTGCCAAATATTCCGACATCTGCGATGCCATGAAGGCTGCCTCCGAGGGAGAACTGAAGGGAATTCTTGGTTATACTGAGGATTCAGTGGTTTCAACCGATTTTATTGGCGAGAAGTGCACATCTGTTTTCGATGCCAAAGCTGGTATTTCGCTCAACGATAACTTCGTTAAGGTTGTTAGCTGGTACGATAACGAGATGGGCTACTCCATAAAGGTTGTTGAACTAATTCAGCATATGTTTAAGGTTGACAATGCTTAGCATTTTAAAAATTGATATAAAACAAGCCCGTTGCAATCAGTAACGGGCTTGTTTTTTAGACTTAATCATGTTACTGATTAACTTGTTTCTTTGTACGATATCGATACCCAAAGTTTAATTACTAAAAATCAATGAATTGATGTTTTTATCAGATTTTTGGGTGTCCCGTTGCATGTCTGACTATGTTTGGACCAACGAATAATCTACTATTGAGGCAATTACATATTCTGATCTGAAATATTATTCATCAAGCTCAAACCCTCTACTTTCTTTTGCTACCACCAAAAGAAAGTAGCAAAGAAAACTCACCGCTGCCAGAGGATGCTCTTGAACTCTACGGCTGAGCGGATTCTTCCTGCGAAGCGCAATTGCTTCGAATCGATTTTCCTTTTAACCAAGAACTTAAGGTTGAAAAAGCAACCCTTCAACCCATTGGCATTACAGCGCAGCGCTTCTCGAGTACTCTCTCACTATCCACTCACCTCTTGAGTTCTACGCCCCCCCTCTGAATGCGGAAGGGACAGGAATGGGTTGGTGCTAACATAACCGAAGAATCGTTAATGAGGAGAGATAAACTTGTAGATAAATTACTTTTTAATTCAGGTATCACATTACACAAAACATGTAAAATATTGTAATACATTGATTAAAAAAAAGAAGCCCAATGCGATCTGCATCGGGCTTCTTTTTTAGGTACAAGAATGCTACTGCTTAACAAAACGTTTAACAATTGTTCCCCTGTCTGTATGCAATTTAAGCATGTAAACTCCTGGTTTTAAACTGGATGTGTTTATGGTTTTTTCAACTCCAACAATAGTCTCTACTTCTACACCAATATCCGAAATAATTGTAGCTCTATCGATTCTATGCTCACCGGATAAGTGTAGGATATTCCCTACCGGATTGGGGTATATACCAATATCAACAAAATTCTCAGCAGGAACAGACGAGCCGTTTTGAGTTTTAAACCACCATACATCTGACCACTCGCTATTCAACCATTCATTTGCCGATTTTACCCTCCAGTAATACTTTGTGTTCTCTTCCAGATCATACAGGAAATATTCTGTAGAGCCGTAATTACTCTCGTCAATTTGCAGATTTTCAAAACCTTCGTCTGTTGCAACCTGAACATAGAAACTTGTAGCAAGATTAGCCCAACTCCATATCAATGAAACATCGGTAGGCATATCTTCAGATTCATTTTCGGGGCTAATGAGCTCCGGAACATCAGGTGTTACATCCATTGTTGTGAAACTCCACTCCTGCGACCATGAACTCGATCCATGCTCATTCCACGAGCTAACCCTCCAGAAGTAGGTGGTGTATGAAGACAAATTGGTTATATAGAAGTAATGCGGATCGTTCCACGAGGTTAAGCTATAGGTAGAATCAATCACCAGCGTGCTAAAATCGGAAACAGTGGAAACCTGAATATTAAAGCCATCGGTATTGTCAGGCAAACTCCATACAAGGCTGGTGTTCAGGGGTATTTCTGTTTCACCATTTTCAGGAGAAAGAAGGGTTGGAATGGCTGGGGGACCCTCCATAGTAGTGAATGACCACGTGTTAGACCATGGACCTGTTCCATGCTCATTGGTTGCATTCACCCTCCAGTACATGGTTGTTCCGTATAAAAGGTTATCAACCTGTATCTCGTTTTCAGCAATATCCGATTCCTCGTAAACCATGGTATAATCATAAAATCCGGGAGATGTTGCAACCTGAATGCTATATGTATTAGCGTTGCTGAGTTGGTCCCAACTGAAAAGGATTGAGTTGGGATGACCTGTTGACTCATTCTCGGGAGAAACTAGCGTAGGTGCAACAGGAGGTCCATTGGGAGTGGTTACGCTGGCCTCAGGTCCAAACTCAGTTTCAATTAAATCGGTGTTTCGTGCTTTTACCTTGAAAGTGTAATCGGTGTCTGGCATTAGGTACTCAATCACAAATTCTGCGCTGAACTCAATGCTATACCATACCGGATCATCACTAAACTGGCTGTTGTAATCCAGGTATTTCTCCATATTAGATTCGTATATGGCGTAACGTACTGAGGTTGGATTGCCATTGGGATTTATGGTTAAAGTAATGGATGTTGACGAGGTAGCCTCAACCGTAGGTGCACTAGGGATATTTGCCAACGTGTAGGTATAGGCAACCTGATCGCTGCTGACAACCATATCTTCATTGCTTCTGGAATACACTTTAATACCTACAAAGTCATCGGGTTGGAATCCTATTATGGTGATAACATCCCATTCGTTAAGGGTTTGCCAGAAAGGAGCATCATCAAGGGAACCATCGGCCTGTGCAAAAAGGTAATTACCAGTATTCTGAATGGCATACTCAACATGCTCAGGGTTGTCGTTGGGGTCAATCTCAACATCCACCGAACTGGACGTAACATTACTTAACGTTGGCATACCCGCAGGGTATGGATATGTAGAAACTTTAGATGTAAAGCTATACGCTGTTTCAATGCCATCAAGGTTATGCGCTTTTGCCCTTATGGCATAATTGGTTGCAGCATTAGCCTCTACGACCACCCCTGACCAGGTATTCTTTAACTGCCACGCGGCATCAAGTCCAAAGGAACCATCGGGTTGCACAAACTGTCCCGATAAGGAATCCTGAAAAGCAAGTTCAGTGTAATTTGGATTACTACCAAGGTACGCCTCCCACAGTGTAAAATGATCGGATGATCCTGCAGATACATACAGGTAAGGAGGTGGAGGAGTAACAGCAGTTGTTAAAAATATACTCTCCTCGGAACTTGCTGTTTCGACATTGTTACCATTACGTGCCCTGGTGGTAATGCTATATTCAGTGTTTGGATTAAATGCAGAAATAAGGGTTTCATCCCAAAGGGCTTTGGTTTGCCAACCCGGGCCGTAACTAAAAGTGCCATCCGTATTAACATAGTGGTTATTTGAGATGGGACCAATGATAATACAGTACTCAACGTAATCGGGGTTTTCACCCGGATCAATGGTAACTTCCACCACCGATTCATCCAGATTGGTTACCAATGGTTCTCCCGGCACAGCAGCATGGGTATAAAGGTTGCTGGGAGCACTTGGCTCGGTTTCAATACCATCATCGTTTCGGGCAATGGAACTGAATGAGTACTCTGTGGCTATGGATAAACCCGAAAGGGTAAGATACAATTGATCCCTTGTCCCCCACTCTTTGTCTGCTCCCAGGGTTCCATCGAGTTGAACATACTCCTGAAGATTATTCTCCACAATGGCATAATTAGTTCCTGGGGTATTATAGGAATAATCTCCTGAAGATGAAAATACTGAAATTTGCATTGTGGTTTCTGTTGGAGCCCACAAATAGGTTGGATTAGGTACATGTGCCAGCGTGAGAATGCTTTCGGTTTCCCCTATTCCTGTTTGTACCGATGATCCATTTCGGGCAATTGCCCCAAAGGTATACTGCCTGTTACCGGTTAATCCCAGATTTGCATAAAGCGAAACTGTTCTTACACCCCACTCCTCCATAGTTTTCCAAACAGGAGAAGTATTCATGGAGCCATCATCCTGAATGTATCTGCTTGTTGTTGTTTCGTAAATGGCATACTCCGTATAGTTGGGGTTATCATCTTCAGTTAATTCAATCTGAACCGTCGATTCTGTAATCTCATCAACCAGTGGCGCATTGGGAAGATCGGCGTGGCTCCAGAAATCGAGTGTCTCGCCGTATGTTGTACCCTGGGGATTTGTGGCATAGGATCGGAAGTTATAGCGTGTATTGATTGCTAAACCCGTAATCTCAATGTCAAAACTACCTGCGTTAAAATCACCTTCCTCGCTGAAGTTAACCACATTCTCTCCGTCGATTTCAAGGTCAGTTCCAGTGTATGGCCAAGCAATTACGCCCCGGATTGTTGCGTTGTCGCCTCCGGTATGAATGATGGTGCCATTCCCAATTGCTGTTGAAGTTGTTATGGATGTTGCAGCGGTTGATGATACCAATGGCTTAACACCCTGTGCAGTACCTACAACATTAACATGCTTACTTGTGGCACCTGAACTGGAATTGGTAATTGTTGTCAGGTGAAATCCCGACTGCTGAGGTGCAAACCTCACATAAACTGTACCCTCAACATTAGTATTTATAGGGGAAAAGGAAAGTGTAGAGCCAAAATCCCCATCGTCGGTATATGAAATCTCAAAGTTGAACGGTGCAGTAACACCAATATTACCACCAACATCGATACCGGTAACAATATAACTCTGCGGATCGGTTACCTCAAGAACATTAACCAACCCAAAATTCGTTAAGGAACTGGGTTCCACCCTAATGGTAGGAAGTGTAAACTCATCTGCCCCCATATCTGGGAATAGCGGGTTACGGGTATTGCCATCGAAATCGGTTGTGATGCTGGGTATAGGTGTTGCTGATGCATTTAGAGCAGCTGTGCTGGTATGCAAATCAGCAGTAGCAATATTGGTAAAGGTTATCTCTGAACTAATCGAATTTTCATCTTTACCAGCTAGTATGGGCAACTCTGTTACATTATCGTTTCCATTGTAGGCAAGTACCGTTCCTGTGCCATCTGCCCAGTAAGCATTGTGATCAAGAGTCATATCATCAGCATTGTCAGAATGGCTGAGGGAGAATGTATAGTTATTGCTATAGCTGCTATTCGTACGGGTATTGACAAAAATATTGTTCATTACTACTGCTTCGGATGAAGCCCAATCGAGCCTAAAGGCATAACTCCCTCCAGTAAGAGTACCTGTTGCATTCCCAGTTATAGCAACGCTGTTATAGTAAAAGTTACCCCTTGTCCAGCTTAATATCCCATATAAATTATGTCCACCACTAACAGCACTGCCAAGGCTTACCATATTATTGTAAAAATCTGTAGCTCTACCATCCTCTGAAAAAATTCCTTTTATATCCGATGCTGTGGCAGCACTGGATCCGGAAGAGGTAATGCCATATATTCGGTTACCTGCAACCCGATTGGTTCCACTTTCAGGGCTTTTATAACGAATACCTGAAAGCTTTGTATAAACATCGGTGGCAATAGTATTAAGACCAAATATTAAGTTGCCGGTAATCTCCTGCCCCGGCTTATCCGATCGAGCATAAATTCCGATTACCTGATCAACCCGAGTGTCTACCGAGGTAGTGGCAAGATTGGTAATTGTGTTTCCCTCTATCAAATTTGCTCCATCGGTGGCAGCAATGCCAATTGCCATATGCCCATGTGGCGATCCACCAGAACTTGACCAATTGCCTAGCGTTGAGTTATGAAGATTTTTTATAGTATTACCATGGATATAACATGTGGCTGTGTTAGCATTGTTTACAATCCCGACAACATGCTGTCCCGTTGTGGTATGCGTGCATTCGGTTGAGGCATTTATGCTTTTGGCTGTACTTTCGCTTCCGATAAGGTTTCCGCTTATAGCAATCTCTGTTGCCCCATTATTCTGAATACCCGTAAAGCAATGCGAATAATTCTCACTGCTCGTGGAAACATCAATACTTCCAATGGTATTATCAGAAATGGTAATGTTTGCTCCTTCAAATCCGCCTGCTATTCCGTAGCTGGCAACATGGAAACCCTCAGTAGTAATAATAAGGATACAGTTAGTTCCGGAGCTAGCACCAACGGTATTGTCCGAAATGGTTAAGGTTCCCCCTCCATAGCCTATGCCTGTCCATACTCCTACCCCCTCATACATATGCTCACCGGGTGTCGATTCCCAGTGGAAGTTGCTGATGGTGTTGTTGCTGATGGATGACTCTTCATCATTCATACCATTAATATATATACCGGTAAAAGTATTCTGGAAGAAACCCCATACCGTCCATGGGCTTCCGCCACATTCTTCCTCTCCGCCACCAATGAAATTATCGGATATGTCGATATTACTGGCTGACAATGAGTATATCCCATACTGATTGCTTGCTCCTGTACTGCTTATGGTTTCGGTTTGGAACAAATGGTTACCGTTTATGCTCCAGTCCGAGTTATTGGCATCGAGGTATATACCTGCCGATATTCCATCGTTACTCCAAAAATTGAATATTTTCGAATTCAAAATGGTATTATCACTATTCCCAAAATCAGCAGTACCCATTGATACAATCCCATACCGATACTCCGATGAGCCTGGACTGAAGGTGCAACTCTCAATAATGTTATCGTTATTCCCTTCCCCATCGCCAGCCTCACCAAAGGTGATAAGACCCTTGTTGGGAAGTTGAGTGGCACCGAGAAGGGTACATCCTGCAATGCGGTTATTACTTGCAGAGTTAGTTAGCAGTATGCAGTAACCATCGGTATTCTCGTTTTTGATAGTAAGATTTACCATATTTACATTGTGCGTCCCATCGAAGGAAACAATTGGCGCTGCAATATTTCCAAAAACAACTATATTTTCAATAGATGTTCCCACAGAAACGGATGTATAGTCCGATGTTCCGTTGTACCCGCTTTCGTATAGCGTTGCGGTGGCGGTTTCGGTAGTGCTCGATTGAATGTTGATTGAAATATTTCCGGTTATTTCACCCGCATTTATGGCATCAAAGGCTGCTTTCAGGGTTTCGTACTCTTCTCCACTTCCAATCAGGATCGAGCCGGTGTAAAACTCATCGCAACCTATATCAGGTAGCTGATCGCGGATATCGTCATCAATATCAACCACCAGGGGGTAAACCGATGTTCCCATGTTAATCATGGGCGATGAGGCTATGATATGCAGGTTGGGTATTGCATCATCAGCCCCAACAAAAAGCGGGTCAACGCTTAGGCTGTTGGCATCACCACCAGTAGCAGTCTGCCATTGTTCCAACGAACTAGAACCCATTGGGAGGTAGTTGTCATTAACGTTTGTACCAGCAACAGCGTTTGGATTTAAACTATACAGGTTATTAAAGTCGCTTTCGATCCCTGAACCGGTTGATTTACCCATGGCGTAATTCTCAGAATACCCAGATTCAGATGCCCTGGCATTGTAAAAGATGTTGTTATAAACCTTATCGATTCCAGAGTATGCTTTACGGTATGCATAGGTTGCCAAGTAGTCATTCGTTGCCGTTCCGCCAATGTAAACCGAATTACCCAGAATGGAATTGCTGCCGTACGATTGTATACCAACGAACGAGTTATTGAGGGATTCGCCTACTCCCAATCGAATGGCATTGTTCATAACAATTGCATTGTTGGGGTCTAAAAGCCAAATACCATTTCCGATACCATGAAAATCAGTAGCAAAGCTGATATCGTATATTACATTTTGACTTATTACCCCCGAACCCTGACTGAATAGAATCCCACTAATAATTGTTTGGCTACCACCACTGTAAGAGTTTGATAAATTTTGAATCGTGTTGCTGTTTACCAGCTGCTCATCAAGGTTTGATGCTAGCGATATACCAGCCGTTACGTTGTATATGTTGTACTGATTGTAGCCAGAAGCATTTGCTAACATGCTTATGGAGTTGCCTACTATTTTGTTTACTCCCTGGTCGCAATAAATGCCCACCACATGGCCTCTACCAATGCAGCTATTGCTAAGGTTGACAATGTTGTTGTTGCTAATGCTTGTGTTTGTATTGGCACTGTTCACAATACCTCTTACATTCTGCTCATTATCTGTAGATTCATTAGGATTAGTGCTGATAATGAAATTGGTGATTGTTTGATGCCCAACGGTATTGTTCCTAATGGTAACATCGCTGGCTGCGCCAACCTGAAAGCCGGTAAAGCTATGCCCGTGAGTGGTTGATAACGAGTTCAAAGTAAATGAGCCAATGTAGTTGCTGTTAACATCGGCAGTTGAAACAGGGGAGTTAATTCCAATTCCATAAGTTGTAACATTCGAGGTGCTGGTTGAGTTAACGATAATTGAATTGGCTTCCATGCTCGAACCAATATAGTTACCGCTAAAATCGGCATCACCCCCGCTCAGGTATATCCCACACCAGATACCGGGTAGTGAAGTTGCATTGGTTGTGCTATGGTAGGAGTGAGTGAAATTGCAGATAAGATTATTCTGAACGTTTGCTGGGTAGGTTGTACCAACATTTAGGTAAATACCCACAAATCTATTGGCATACTCGCCTTCAATGGTCCATGCTGTTCCGGCACAAAGGGCTGCAGAACCACCTATATGATTATTTGAGATTATATGACTTTCTCCTCCATTAATATTAATACCATAATGTGTATTGGCAGCAGTAGCTGTTCGGGGAGAGGTTTGGTAGAAACTGTTAGAGCTAATAGCCCATGCTAAACTATTTCCCTGAATATAAATCCCTTTCGATGACAAATTCGGGCTCCATGCATCAACTATTCTACAATTGGTAATCATATTAAACTTGTAAGTACCCGTTTCGTTCGTAGTATATATAGCATTTACCGTAGATAAACCTCCTCCAATTGTACAGTTATCAATAAAATTATTGCTAATTTCATTTCCTGAAGTTGCATTGAAAACAACCAAACCCTGGTTTGCGGCAGTATTGTTGCCCTTCAAATGGCAAAACCTGATAATATTACTTTGCGCATCCCATAGGTAATGAACAACATTCCCGACAGTATTTTCAAGGGTTAACTGTACATCGCTTCCGGTTTGATTAATACGTCCATCTATGGTAACATTATGGCAGCCATAAAAGAAAAACATGTAATCAGTTGAAGAATTGTTGGTTATCGTTCGGTTACTGCCAGTAGGGTAAATGGTTATTGATGAGTAATCCCAATTAACGTAACCTGATGCATAGATCACTGTTGCAGTAGTTTCTGTAATATCCGAAATGATTTCAAAAACTATATCGCCAGTTAATGTTCCATTGCCAACATCGGCAAATGCTGCATTAAGTGTGGTGTAATCGCCATCGGAGCCTACCGTTTTGGTGGTTTGGGCATTCGATTCATGGTTAAAAAAACTAAGGGTAAGAATAATGAATAACGGCACAATAATTATTTTCATGGCTAATGGAAGATTTTAGGGTGGTATTGTAGTTAGTTATATAATTTCAGACTTTAAAGATTAATTGAATAACTAGTATCAATCAATTGTTCAAGATCATCCTCGGAATACATACATATTAAATGAATAATCCAAATGAACAAATAAAAAGAACCTTTTCAAGAAATTAAAACTAAAGTATAAAGTTAATTAATTGCGTAATACAATACTATAAAAAAAAGTAATTTATAAAAAACAACAAAAATCATCCCATAAAATCAGGCACTTAACTTTTTAAGGGCATTTATTAAAGAATAAAACTATTTAAAGGAATACAGGTTTGAGAAATGGCAATGGAAATTTTCAATTATTTTAGAATGGATTGATGAATAATTTAGAAATATTCTAAAATAAAAATGCCCGATAAAATAACATCGGGCTTGTCTTGAGAAACTGTTTCATAATTATTAGGATATTTAGAAACCTCTTCCCCTCAAAAATTCTTCTATGGTTGGTTCCTGAATTTTCCCAATATTCTTGATCATTTCATCTAATATTCGGGTTTCTTCTTCTATCAGTTCGTCCTGATTTTCGGCAATACCATTATTATAGTTGATTACCTTAATGGCTTTACCATTTTGTTCCAAAACCCTCCATGTTCCATGCTTACGACCATTTAAATATGCTCCTTCCAGTCGAATATCTCCTGTGGTATAGTAGGTAAAAACAGGGCCATTCTCCAAACCGTTCTTGAATAAAACTGAGGTTTTAAACATACCATTAATATAATACTGAATTGTTGGACCATCCTTTTTATCGTTTTTCCAGTTCACCAACTCAAAAACTTCACCTGTTGGATAGTAGGTTTTGAATTCTCCATGCTTTGCTCCATACTTGAAGTTTTCTACCAAGACCAACATTCCTGCTTGAGTGTAGTATTTCCACTCCCCATCTTTTTGGTTCTTATAAAATAGCCCTTTGGCTATTACTTTTCCAAGAGGATAGAAAAGGGTTGTGAAAGCCGAATCGCCACATTGGCTATAGATCATACGAGCACGTAATTTGCCATTCTCGTGATAGCGAAGGAATTCACCTCGGGGTTTATCATCCCTAAAGTATCCCTGATATGCTATTTTGCCATCCTTATAGTACTTCTTCCAGTATCCCTGCTTTAGGTTATTATTATCAACCTGATTGAATACCGTATCGGCAGTAACATCATTCTGTGCCACCAATCCATGGGCAATGAGCATGAAAAAAAGGATAAATGCAACGGTTCTCATAAAACTCACCAATTTGATAATGATTTTTGTCATAATTAACGGTAAATATAATAATTCATTGCAAAAAAAAGGCCCTGGTGTAAACCAAAGGCCTTTGATTAGTATATGGAGTTATAAATGGTTACTTAACCTCCTCGAAGTCCACATCGGTAACCTCTTGCTCGGTCTTGGCTGATGAATCTCCCGAAGGTTGCTCTGCTTGCTGTTGACCCTGCTGTGCCTGCGAAGCTTTGTACATCTCCTCCGAAGCAGCCTGCCAAACGGTATTCAACTCACTAGTTGCAGCATCAATGGCTGATACATCCTGCTTCTGATGAGCATCTTTAAGCTTTGCAAGGGCTTTTTCGATGGGTTCCTTTTTATCGGCAGGGATTTTATCGCCAAACTCTTTCAGCTGCTTCTCGGTTTGGAAAATCAGGCTATCGGAAGCATTGAGCTTATCAACACGTTCACGAGCCTGACGGTCGGCTTCCTCGTTCGACTTGGCTTCCTCGCGCATACGCTTGATCTCATCATCGGTTAGCCCAGATGAAGCCTCAATGCGTATACGTTGCTCCTTACCAGTACCCTTATCCTTTGCCGAAACATTCAGTATTCCATTGGCATCGATATCGAAAGTAACCTCAATTTGTGGTATTCCACGCGGTGCTGGTGGTATTCCATCGAGGTGGAAACGTCCGATGGTTTTGTTACCACTGGCCATGGGGCGTTCACCCTGAAGTACATGTATCTCAACCGAAGGTTGATTATCGGACGCAGTGGTAAAAGTTTCGCTCTTTCGGGTTGGTATGGTAGTGTTGGCATCGATCAGCTTTGTGAAAACGCCTCCCATTGTTTCAATTCCTAATGATAATGGAGTTACATCGAGAAGGAGGACATCCTTTACCTCGCCAGTAAGAACTCCACCCTGAATGGCAGCGCCAATAGCAACCACCTCATCGGGGTTTACCCCTTTGCTTGGAGTTTTGCCAAAAAACTTCTCAACTACCTGCTGAATGGCAGGAATACGGGTAGAGCCACCAACAAGGATAACCTCATTAACATCTGATGGTTGCAAACCTGCATCTTTTAAAGCTTTTCTACATGGCTCAATGGTAGCCTGAATAAGATGGTCGGTAAGCTTCTCGAACTGAGAACGGGTTAAGGTGCGAACCAAATGTTTTGGAATTCCATCAACGGGCATGATATAGGGAAGGTTTATCTCGGTTTGTGTTGAGCTGGAAAGCTCAATTTTGGCTTTTTCTGCAGCTTCCTTCAAGCGCTGAAGTGCCATTGGGTCTTTACGTAGATCAATGCCTTCGTCCTTTTTAAACTCTTCAGCCAACCAGTCGATAATAACATAGTCAAAGTCGTCACCACCAAGATGGGTATCACCGTTGGTTGACTTCACCTCGAATACACCGTCGCCAAGCTCAAGAATTGAGATATCAAAAGTTCCGCCACCAAGGTCAAACACAGCAATCTTAAGGTCTGAACTCTTCTTATCAAGGCCATAAGCCAAAGCAGCGGCCGTAGGCTCGTTAATGATTCTGCGTACCTTCAACCCTGCAATTTCTCCAGCCTCTTTTGTTGCCTGACGCTGCGAATCGCTGAAGTATGCGGGTACCGTAATAACTGCTTCGTGAACCTCTTGCCCAAGATAATCCTCTGCTGTCTTCTTCATCTTCTGAAGAACCATGGCTGATATCTCCTGAGGTGTGAACTTCCTATCGTCAATCACTACGCGAGGAGTATTATTAACACGGTCAATTTCTTTTGAAACCTTATCGTAGGTTTCACCCATAAACCTTTTAATGGAGAATATGGTTTTTTGAGAGTTAGTAATGGCCTGGCGTTTAGCAGGATCTCCAACTTTCCTCTCACCATTTTCAACAAATGCCACAATGGATGGGGTTGTACGTTTGCCCTCACTGTTGGGTATAACCACCGGTTCATTCCCCTCCATAACAGATACACAAGAGTTTGTTGTTCCTAAGTCTATTCCAATAATTTTGCTCATTGCTTATGTTTTTTTTAGTCGATTAATTTTTCTTTTTGACTGTCATGTGCAGAATCTTTCAATGATTGTGCCATTCGTATAAAGCCTTAACATTGGTGATATATTGGCACATTTCAGAAATGAACATGTGATGTTTTGTCAGAAAAAGAACTCTAAATCAATAGAAGATTTTTTAAAGTATTTATAAACACTGCCAAAAACAAACAATAATTATCCTCCAATATGTTTTATGTTCTGAAAATCAGAAAAAAAAACTAATCATGCCAAAAAGTCATAATTTTAAGAAACTCTTTTTCAATTTGATGATGAATAAAAAAACAAGTGGTACTATACATGGCTGTTTGTATTATTATAGCTTATCTTTGTGATGAAAAATGACTAACGAAAATTCTAATACCATGTCAACAGAAAGCAAGGCTAAAGTTGTAACCACCCATGTTCTCCACGAAATGAAACTTCGTGGAGAAAAGATCAGCATGCTCACTGGGTATGACTTCTCTATGGCGCGAATATTAGATGCTGCTGGAATTGATATAATCCTGGTTGGCGATTCAGCATCGAACGTAATGGCAGGACATGAATCGACTCTTCCCATTACACTCGATCAGATGATCTACCATGGACGATCGGTAGTTAAAGGCGTTAAGCGTGCCCTTGTGGTTGTTGATATGCCATTTGGTACCTACCAAGGAAACTCAAAATTAGCCCTTAACTCGGCTATAAGAATAATGAAGGAAACTGGTGCCGATGCCGTAAAACTTGAAGGAGGAAGGGAAATAATCGACTCCATAAACAGAATCCTTTCGGCAGGTATCCCTGTAATGGGTCATCTGGGATTAACCCCACAATCCATTCATAAATTTGGCACCTATGTGGTAAGGGCACGCGATGAAGAAGAAGCTGACAAACTGGTTGAGGATGCCCATATTCTTGAAGATGCGGGATGCTTTTCCATAGTGCTAGAAAAAATCCCTGCCAAATTGGGCACACAGGTTTCCAAGGAATTAAAAATTCCAATAATTGGCATTGGAGCTGGTCCGGGAGTGGACGGACAGGTGCTGGTAACCCACGACATGCTCGGAATAACCCAGGAGTTCTCCCCTCGATTCCTTAGAAGGTATCACAACTTGTACGCAGAAATGCTGGGAGCATTCCAATCCTACATAAAAGATGTTAAAAATTTGGACTTCCCTAACGAAAGAGAACAGTATTAGGGTTGCGGGTTGCGGGTTGCGGGTTGCGGGTTGCGGGTTGCGGATTAGTGGATTTATCCCACTCAGTAGTTTGTTTCACTAAATAATAATCTTCATATATTACTCCAAATACTATTTACCAGCTATGACATTTGATCCACAACGTATTCTTTATGAGGATAATCACCTCATTGCGCTGAATAAGTATTGTGGCGATATCGTTCAGGGCGACAAAACCGGCGACACTCCATTGCTTGAAAAGCTTAGGGAATTTATTAAGTTGCGTGATTCGAAACCCGGAAATGTTTTTTTGGAAGCAGTGCACCGAATCGATCGCCCAGTGAGTGGATTAGTTTTATTCGCAAAAACCAGCAAGGGGCTTAGTCGGATGAATCAACTTTTCCACGATGGAAAAGTTGTAAAGATATACTGGGCTGTGGTGGGCAAGAAACCCCCAAAAGTCTCCGACACCATAACACATTACATTGTTCGAAACCCTCAGAAAAATAAATCCTTTGCCTACTCAATGCCAAGAAATAACGCTAAAGAAGCTCGTTTGACATATAAAACCATTGGCTCTACGGAACGATACTTTTTTTTAGAAATTGAACTACACACAGGTCGTCATCACCAAATAAGAGCCCAACTTGCAAGGTTGGATCTTTCCATAAGAGGAGATCTTAAATATGGAGCTCCACGGTCCAACCCAAATGGAGGCATTCACTTACATGCATTATCGCTTAAATTTGTTCATCCTGTGTCTGAAGTAGATGTTAATATTATTGCCCCTACCCCAAATGATTCTCTATGGGAAGCTTTTAATAGCATTGTAGATACCCAAAAATGAATTTCAAACTAAAAAATTTCAACAAAAAACCTTCTTCTTAATCACCATAAAACCAATTTACAATTAATTATTGATTGAATATTTTTAGTTGAAAAGAAGTATTTCAGGTACTTTTTTTTAATTTTATCACTTCGAGAAAATCTCACCTATGAGTTATTCAATTCTAACAATTTGTCAATCAGAGGAATTGCTTGAAAGTATTAAAACAAGTCTTTCATTCGATTCGAATAATTTTTCATTGCAAGGTTTTCTTAAGGTTGATAGCATTGAAGATATTTGTCAGCAATCTAAGTTTGACCTGGTATTATTTGATTATAATCTTACACCGTTTGTTATTAAGGGTTACCTTGGAGCAATGCAATTGTGCCCTCATTTCAGAAGAATAGCTGTTGTTGTAACTGCTGATCAATTCAATGATCAAATTAAAGATATTCTGGACAGTGGCATTGATGATTTTATTGAATTACCCATAAATCCAAGAACTTTGATAACCCGATTGTTAATCAATATAAAACGAAGCAAAACCATTGAAAATCTGGAAATACAATCGGAACAATTCAGGGATATATCTCTCGCTGCCAGCCAGGCAGGTACATCCTTAATAATTATAAATAGTAAAGGTGAGATATCATGGGTTAACGAAGGTTTTGAGCTGTTATACGAATGTAGTATCGATGAATTCCGCGAACAGTTTGGAGGAAATGTCTTCGAGGGACATTCCAACTCAAAAACCATTGAGGCCATGAGGAGGTGCAGAGAAAATGGGGATTACGTGGTTTATGAGTCGCTTTGGTATACAAAGTCTAATCAACGAAAATATATTCAAACCTCCCTTACTCCCATATACGATCACACTGGAAGGTTCAGCAAGATCATTGCCATCGAGATGGATATCACTGACCTAAAATTGGCAGAATCAGCGCTTAGCGATAAGCACGATAACCTTCTCTCGACCATGGAGCATCTTGAATTGGCTAATGAAATGCTCGACAAACAGCGTATTGAAATTGAGAAACAGAAAGAATCGCTTGAGAATGAAAAGCAAAAGACAGATTCTCTTTTACTAAATATACTTCCTGAGGTCGCCGCCCATCAGCTCAAGAAGAAGGGGTTTGTTAAACCCAAGAACTATAGTCAGGTATCTGTACTTTTTGCTGATTTTGTTAACTTTTCCAACATATCCATTTCGTACGAAAGTATAGAAGATTTTCTTACAGCCCTTAGTTTTTACTTCGAAGCATTCGATGAAATCACAACCCGTCGGTTCATTGAGAAAATCAAAACCATTGGTGACTGTTACATGTGTGTTGGGGGAGTTCCTCAGATGAATAAAAGTCACGCATTCGATACTGTACTTGCAGGATTAGAGATACAAAAGTTTGTGGAGGAGATTGCCAAAAAGGATCAAGAACAGGGGAAGCCTGTTTGGCGTTTGCGAATTGGCATTCATACCGGAAGCGTTATGGCAGGAGTGATTGGGAAGAAAAAGTTTGCCTACGATATTTGGGGTGAGACAGTGAATGTTGCAAGCCGAATGGAAACTAATGGGGAAGCAGGAAAGGTTAATGTTTCAGAAACTACATATCAATACATTAAAGACTACTTCAAATGCACCTTCAGGGGTAAGGTTCCAGCAAAAAGTATAGGAGAGATAAACATGTACTTTGTTGAACGAATCCTTCCTGAATTCTCTGAAGATGAATATGGCTACATTCCAAATGCCAATTTCAGGAAAGAACTTGCCAAGTATTAAGCCTCTTTCTCAGCGATTACGAGCATTTCAAAATCTTCGGGGGTTAATTTATCTTCTCTTGAAAAAGCACCGAGTTTTGCTCCAAATATCCCAATCTTCGAAAAGCCTAATGTCTTTAGCATCCAACTAATTTCGCTGGGCATGTAATATCTTTCGTTACACTCAAGTTCCTTTTCCACTCCGCTATCATCAACCACTTTAGTAATGTTGTAATCCCTAAAAGTCATTAAATCAAAACTGTAACTGTGGTACGTTGCATTTCCCTCGATCGTATTTTGAGCATGAAATTCATTTACTGAACGAAACAAGGGAAATAATCCGTTTAAAGTGGTGAAAATTAATTTGCCCCTAGGGGCAAGAGATTCATAGGCATTCTTTAGTATCTGAAAATTCATCTCATCGGTTTCCATAAGTGGAAATGCTCCTTCGCAAATCATGATCGCCAGATTATACTTGTTGGGAAAAGAAAAATTCCTTGCATCATGTAGCTCAAAACAAACATCAACTCCAATCTCCTTTGCTTTACTTTTTGCCCTTGAAAGTTGATCTTCGGATAGGTCTATTCCAGTAACCCTGTAGCCTCTTTGTGCCAACTCAATGGAATGTCTTCCGGTTCCACAGCCAATATCCAAAATTAATGTCGATTTAGTGAAGCCTATCTCTTGCTCAATAAAATCTACTTCCCCCATAGTGCCCTGGGTAAAGATTTCGTTATCGTACTTTTTGGAATAGTTTTTAAATAGCTCTTGATACCACTGCATAAAATTATTTTTCGAATAATAGTATTGCTATCCTGCTCTCTTTGTTTAAACTCCTTTTACTGCATCGTCGATATTTAAGAAGTTGAATGGTAGGAGATATGTAACATCTTCGACTAACACAATTTTACTTTCACCTAACATTATCAACTTTATGGGTTCCTTACCCATATGGCGTGTTTCTATCATTACTTGCCGACATCCACCACAGGGAGATATTGGTTCATTTGTTGGCTTTCCCCTAAAGCTAGCAGCTATGGCAATAGCTTTAACAGCAACATTTGGGAATGCAGATCCTGCATAAAAAAGGGCAACCCGCTCGGCGCATAAACCCGAAGGGTATGCACCATTCTCCTGATTGCTACCTAATATCACCTCACCATTTTCCAAAAGTACCGCAGCACCTACAGCAAAATGAGAATAGGGAGAATGGCTGGATTTAGTGGCTTCCTTTGCCTTTTGTGCCAGTTTAACTAGCGAATCGGGTAATTCATCAAGCCTCGAAAATTCCGAGAATTGAAAACCATACTCAACTTTTTTCTCCATTCGAAATAGTTTTTCGTTCCGTTATCAGGCTTTTATAGCATTCAAAGATACAAAATTACCAATACAGCTAAGTTTTAGGGAAGAAAAATAAAGATTTGAAAGCAAACCAACACAAATTCCAACGACAAACAATTAATTATTAATACTTATGCGCTTCCTTGATTCTTTACCCTTTGCTTTTTTGTAATCTGTCAATAACAGCTATATTTGGGCAAAATTTTTAAAATAATGCGGAAAACAATTTACATAATCACACTTATTATCTCAATATCCTTTTCCCATAAATCCCAGGGTCAAAAGGTAATGACTCGTGAGCAATACATAAATACTTACCAAGGAATTGCCAGATCTCAAATGGAAAAGTACGGAGTACCGGCCAGTATTATTCTTGCGCAGGGAATGCTGGAAAGCGGAAACGGGAATAGCACACTTGCCGTTAAGGCTAATAATCACTTTGGTATTAAATGTCATAGCTCATGGACAGGTCCCAAGATATACCACGATGATGATAAAAAGGGAGAATGCTTTAGGAAGTACCGCTCACCGGAACAATCGTACCGCGATCATTCTGAGTTTCTTAGAGGAGGTAGAAGGTATGCTCCCCTATTTGATCTTGCTCCCACCGATTTTAGAGGCTGGGCAATGGGGTTAAAAAATGCTGGCTATGCCACCGATCCCCAGTATGCCATTAAGCTGATAAGGATAATTGAAGAGAATAAACTATACCTACTTGACAGGGGTGTTGAGATAAAAATTGAATCGCCTACCAAAGGGACGGGTGAGCTTATTGACCCGGAGAGTTTTACCATCGATATATTTAAACAACGAGAGGTTTACATGCGTAATCGCATAAAGTATATCAAGGTTAAGGAAGGCGACACCTACCAAAGCCTAACCCGCGAACTGGAACTTATGCCATGGCAACTTGCCAAGTATAATGATATGGAACGAGATGAGAAGTTGACAATAGGTCAGGAAATTTATATTCAACCCAAGCGTCGCAAAGCAGAACCAAATCATCCGTTGCATGTTGCTGAAGAGGGTGAAACCATGTATTCCATTTCGCAGATGTATGGTATCAGGCTAAATTCGCTATACCAAAGAAACCGAATGGAAGCGGGTACAGAACCTGAGGAAGGTGACAAAATTTTCCTAAGGGGAAGGAGTCCAAAGAATAGGTAGGAATAGGTAGGAATAGGTAGGATTTGGGTGATTGCCCCGTCCCGAAGTTTCGGGGCTTCGGGGGATTGGTTGATTGTTCTCAGTTCTCAGTTCATATTTCAAAGTCCTCAATCTAAAGTCCTCAGAGGAAATCGTCATCGCGAGTCTCTTCATCTTTTTTGACGAGACGAAACGATTTTATCAATACTTACCTTAATCGAGATTGGCTACGCCGAGCTACGTTTCGCTTCGGTTGCTTCTTCAAACTTTATAATGGGAAGTGTCGGGGGATTGGGTTATTCAAATCTATACCTTTCTATCCCTCTAAATCCCATGAGCAATTCCTTAATGGGTAGGTTACGTTTTCCGGGAAGTTGCATCTCGTCAATGGAAATCAAACCCAAACTACAATGGACATGCATAAACGATTTACCGTTGGTAACTATGGTACCTGGCTCAGAATTACTACTATCTCTATTTACAACGGTGCTGCGCATCAGTTTTACAGGAATAATATCGCCATGTCCATCATTAAGAATTGCCCACACCCCTGGATATGGACTTAACCCGCGTATAAGATTGTGAACCTGTATGGCAGGTTTATTCCAGTTAACTCTGCAAGTCTCTTTAAATAGTTTAGGTGCTGATTTTAGTTCATCCTTGTTGGCAAAAAAAGAATCTTGAGGAACAGCCTTATAGCTCTTCGATGCCATAAGCTCAATGGTGCTCAACACCAAATCAGCACCCACCATCAACATTCTATCGTGCAGTTCACCTGCTGTTTCGTTTGGGTCGATGTCAACTTCTTTTCTCAAAAGAATATTACCAGTATCAATGCTATGGTCAATTAGAAAGGTGGTTAATCCCGTTTTGGTTTCGCCATTGATAATAGCCCAATTAATGGGTGCTGCACCTCTATATTGTGGAAGCAATGATGCATGTAGATTGAATGTACCTAAACGTGGTATTCTCCAAACTGCCTCTGGCAACATTCTAAAAGCTACGACAACAAAAATATCCGGTTCAATTTTGGTTAACTCATCAATAAATTGCTGATCCTTGAGTTTTTCGGGTTGAAGAACATTAATCCCCTGGGAATTGGCAAAGGATTTAACAGCCGATTGGGTTACCCTTTGTCCTCGCCCAGCAGGTTTATCGGGTACAGTAACCACAGCGGGGACAAAATAACCAGCATTAATAATAGCTTTCAAAGGCTCCACTGCAAATTCGGGAGTTCCCATGAAAACTATTTTCAATTGGCTTTTATTAGGCATTTGTGTTGATGAGAAATGGTTAAACCAATTTTTAAATTAACTACTTATCATGATCACCAGTGGAAGGTGGTATTATTTTAAGTATATGCCCCATTTTATCCCTTTTGGTACGCATGTAAAACTCGTTGTAAGGGGTTGTTGTTACCTCAATAGGAATATTATCAACCACTTCCAATCCATAACCCTCAAGTCCTTTACGCTTAACCGGGTTGTTGGTAATAAGTTTCATTTTTGTAACCCCCAATTCGCGGAGGATACTGGCACCCACACCGTAATCCCTCTCGTCAGGCTGAAATCCTAACTCAACATTTGCCTCAACGGTATCGAACCCTTCTTCCTGAAGTTTATAAGCATGAATCTTGTTAAAAAGCCCAATCCCCCTACCCTCCTGATTCATATAAACGATAACACCTTTCCCTGCTTCTTCTATCATCTCCATTGCCCGTTGTAGCTGTAAGCCACAATCGCAACGCTGCGAATGGAAAATATCGCCTGTAACGCACGATGAGTGGACTCTAACCAGAATGGGTTCTTCGGGTTCCCATGTGCCCTTAATCAATGCAATATGTTCAACACTTTGTGATTTCTGACGGAAAACGATCAAATCGAAGTTACCATACGCAGTTGGAAGGTGAACTTTTACGCCCTTTTCAATAAGGGTTTCGAATTTAAGACGATAAGCTATAAGATCTTGAATGGATATGATTTTCAGGTTAAACTTATCGGCAATGGTAAAAAGATCGGGTAAGCGAGCCATTGATCCATCGTCATTCATTATCTCCACCAATGCCCCCCCCGGTTTAAGACCAGCCAAACGGGTAAGATCTACAACTGCTTCGGTGTGTCCGGCTCTGCGAAGAACTCCCTTCTCTTTGGCTTTAAGTGGAAATATATGCCCGGGACGGGCAAGGTCTTCGGGTTTTATTTTGGGGTCAACCAAAGCTTTTATGGTTTTCGCTCTGTCCGATGCTGATATCCCTGTGGTACATCCATGTCCAAGCAGATCGACTGAAACAGTAAATGCGGTTTGGTGTAGCGCAGTGTTGGTGCCAACCATCATTTTTAGATCCAGATCGTTACAACGATTTTCGGGTATGGGTGCACAAATAAGCCCTCTACCATGTTTAGCCATGAAATTTACAATTTCAGGGGTAATGAGCTCTGCGGCGGCTATAAAGTCTCCCTCATTCTCCCGATCCTCATCATCCACAACAATTATTACCTTGCCATTCTTGATATCCTGAATAGCTTCCTCAATGGTATTGAGCCTACTGGTTTCTTTGGGTTGGTTGCCAAACATTACTGCTAACTCCTTTTAAAAATTTTATTAGCCCAAACAAAAGGGCAAAGTTCATGCTAAAAAAATGCGTTGCAAACCGCAAAACTAATAAATGGACGTTAATTAATCCCAGTAAAATATCAAATAATGGGAATAAGTATAAAAATAGCTGTACAGCAAGAATTACCTGAAAAAATTGACTTTGAAACGATAGTATTATGCTCGTAATCAAAGAGAGCAACAGGAAAAAAGGGCCAATCCATCGTAATACCTTATGAGAAAGAAAAGCAAATGCAATACCCTTGTATGGCGGCCATAGCAATCTGTAAAACTCTACCAGATTCTGGAAATTACCTATGGATATCCTAACCTTTCGCCTGAATTCCTCAGTTAATTTATTGGAAACATCCTCATAAACAATGGCTTCTAACGAATTTATGGTTTTTTTACCCTTCTCAATCACCTTCATGTTGATGTAGAAATCGTCCATGAAGAAATTTTTTGGCACCTTGCAATAGCAACTTTTGCGTATGGCAAAACATCCGCCAAAGGGTCCCATCATTGAACCCCAGATTAAACCCTCAAGATATTTAATTTTGACTTCACGGGAAATGTAAGTACTTTCCTGAATCGATATCCCCTGCTTTTTCAAACCAGTATTCATCATTCTGCTATCCACAAGACCAATCTCTTCATCCTTAAAATACTTAACCATGTCATATATTGTGGTAGGAGTAAGCAGTACATTGGCATCGGTTGAAATGATTATCTCACCCTTGGTAAGATCAAGGAGTTGGTTCATAATATTGGCCTTACCCTGCCTTTGAGTAAACTCAAGAAAAGTTATCGTACCATACTTATCCTTCATGTGATTCACAATTGAGTTGGTTGCATCGGTTGAGCAATCCGATCCAACCAGCAGCTCAATCCTATCGGCTGGGTAATTGGTTTGAAATATGCTTTCGATCTTTTGTCCTATAACCGATTCTTCGTTGTATGCTGCCATGATTATCGAAACGAAAGGTAATTCTTCATCCCTTGAAAATTTCTTTTGGCGTGGTTCTCGTTTAACTGATAACAACCAAAGGATGAAGGGGTAAAGTATGTATGAGTGGAATAATAAAAAAACGGCTATCCAAAATATTACGATCACGGTAACACTATTTAGTTGGTTTTGCAAAAGTAGCAAAAAAGAATTGCCTTTCGTTTAACCTAGGTCAACAATGTCGATTTCAACGATGAAATGGTAAAAGTGCAAAACAGATGTTGCTATAATTTGTTGATTAGTAAAGGATACTACTTTTACCCCAGCCTTATTCCCCGATCACTTGCTTGTAGAAATCGAAAAGGTTTTGGGTTAACCTGTTGTTATCGAGTTTTACTTTGGCGAACAGCTGAGCGTTCTTGCCAATTTCGATAAGTTTATCTCTATCGCTTAGCAGGTTGATTACCTGAAAAGTAAAATTGACAGGATCATCGGCAATTACTATCTGTGTATCATGGTCGGCTTCAATGCCTTCGGCACCTATACTTGTGCTTAATACTGCTTTACCCAGAGCCATTCCCTCAACGATTTTTATTCTCATTCCACTGCCCGATAGCAGAGGGACTATCATTAGAGCTTTTGACCTCATAAATCTGCGAGCATTATCCACCTCTCCACAGTAAACAACCCCTGGGTATGTGCTTAACCTTTTCATAAAATCATCGGGAGCACCCCGTCCGGCAACGTAAAATTTAACATTACGTATTGTGGAATGAATATCAGTCCAGCAATTTTCGAGAAACCAGATAATACCTTCACGGTTGGGATTCCAGTCGAGCCCACCAAGATGAAAAACCGATGGAAACTCAAGGGGTTCATCACCTTCATTGTCAGTCCCTCCAATATCATAACCAGTGGGAACAACTTGATTCAAGCCCGAAAAACCCATTTCCATTAGGATTTTACCATCACGTTCGGAAATAGGAATAAGAATATCTATCATTCCCAATGTTTTTCTCTCCATCTTTAGAACTCTACGAGCAAGATGTTTGTAATAAAACCTTTTCAAGCCGCTTGACTCATTTGAAGAAGTCCTTTCCCATATTTCATGCTCAACATTATGGGCACGTAAAGCAATTGGACTGTTGGTTCTGGCTCTAATAATTCCTATGTATGGCGCTACATAAAGGCCCTCTAGCTGTACTAGATCATAGCTGTTTGATTCAAGTAATGTTTTCAGCCGTTTCGTAAAATCCTTGCTTTCAAATCGAACAGCATTATAGGGTTTTGACGAAAACAGGAAATTTATAAGGGCTTTTATCGCTGAAATGGTGGTATCGACAAAAATGGTTTCAACATTAATTTTCTCAGTAATATCATTTGGTATCTCCTCTACACGTGTTGGGTGCTTAGGGGTGGTCATAGCCAATAGGGTTACCCTTGCTCCAGCATTGCTTAAACCCATGCACATATTAAGGGTTGCGAAAGCACCCCCATCGTTGGGAGGGTATGGAATTTTATTGGCTAAAACAAGGATATTCATTCAAAAAAAATCAAATTAATTGTTCTAGTTTGATTTTGCCTTTCGCACAAAAACTTTTGCCATTCGTTGGAATCGCAATATTTTCTTTGCAGCAGCTATGTAAAAATCGGCGTTCATTATAACCGAATCGGTTGTAGCTTTATAGGAAAGAAAAACACCAAGTGGTAGCAGTATAAACGATGATATCCACATCCCAAAGCCGGGTGTCCATATAAGTTCACGGACAAACTTTTCGCCAGTAAGAGATATTATGTAGTACACCAAGAAAAAAAGAACCGATACAACCACCGGCATACCAAGTCCTCCTTTTCGAATAATTGCGCCCAGTGGAGCACCTATAAAGAAGAAAACAAGACAGGCAAATGAAAGCGAAAATTTTCGATGACTCTCAATAAGATGTCTTGCCAGGAATTTTCCCCTGCTTCGCAGTTCGTTAGTGGTTGTAGAAACCTGATTCTTTGCGCTACGCGCATTGGAAAGTGCTCTGCTTGCTATGGAATGCTGTATATTGAGTGATAGCGTATTAAAAATAGAATCGGAATTAAGAGTGTAGGTTACTTTTGCCATACTATCACGTGTATCACCAAAAGGATTGTTCAGTATTGCAGAGGTTTTGAGTACATTTTGAAATCTCTCTTTTCTTTGGGCAATCTCATTGCCTATTGAATCGCTAACCTGATTTAGCTGCTGAAGGTTAAGCACGCGATAACTGCTTTTAAAAAGATCTTCATTGGTACGCTGTAACTCAAAACCTTTCAATTCAAGTAGAATAATCTGCTCCTCAAATCTATTTTTCCGTGCAGGAAATTTTTGCGTCTTTGCTCGTTTGGTCTGCCTATTCTCCATCATTTCCTCATAGGTGTAGCCATTATAAAGGTTAACTACCATAAACTTATCATCGCTGGTTACATGCATATAACCCGAGTCGGCAACGGTAACCACAAGGTTACCCTCCTTCGATCTATGATCGTAGATCAGAATGTTGCGCATAAGGTTAGTTCGTGGATCCTTGCCTCCTATTTTAATAACATATCCTTCAATATCATAGTTAAATACTCCAACCTTAATCTGTAACTCTGGTCTTTGCTGTCTAACATCCCATAGCAACGATGTAATCTTTAGATTTGTGTAGGGCAAAACGTTGTTGGAAAAGAAGAATGCAGCAATGGATATAGCCATTGTAATGAAAATGAGAGGTTGCATAATTCTGGGAAGCGAAATACCTGCTGATTTCATGGCGAGTAGCTCATTATTTTCTCCCATATTACCCATTGTCATTAATGACGCTAGAAGGGTTGAAAGGGGCAATGCCATAGGAATCAAACTTGCAGAAGCATAAAGCAAAAACTCTGCAATAATGTCAACACTTAATCCTTTTCCTACCAAATCGTCAATGTATTTCCACAGGAATTGCATTAGCAGAATAAACATGACAATGAAAAAGGTCAAAATCAAAGGACCTAAATAGGATTTAAGCACAAACCAATGCAAACGCTTCACCAGTAATTGTATTTAGTTCAACAAAAATAATGAAATTTACGGGTGAAAGTCGAATTCACATTTATCATATCGAAAATATAAGGATTCACGATTCAGTTAGTCATCAATTTTCCCTATACTAACGACAAAACTACAGCAATAATTGCCAGAGAATTTTCTAATGAAAAAATATTTGGAAAGAAGTAGAACGCTAAACCCCAAGGTTCCTTTTTAGCTCTGATATTTGGTGCTCCCAAAGAGAAGTTGTATCCTCAACTTCATCCTCATCAGTATCATAATCCAAAACTTCCGTAACAAAAAGGGAAAGCCCAGCAGTTAACTCATCTAAATTAATGCGAAATTCGAAGTACGTGTCTTTATTAGGTGGTAGACCATTATTGAGCCATCGAAAACGTATAAATTTGTTCTCCTTTTTGCTAATGACTTCAGCTTTATGCTCAACCTTATCCCATATAAAAGAAAAAACATTGCCATTCAGATTCACATCATCAGCAAACCACTCTGCTAAACCCGAAGGGGTGCTTAACCGGTTAAAAAGTATACTTGGGGAAGTATTAAGAGTAAATTCGAGTTCAATTGTAGTGTTAGTCTTCACAGTTTCCATCTCATAAGTATTTATATCCATCAATTATGTAATTCATTTTTATTGCTCTTTGCTAATATAAGAAATCTTTTTAGACTCGTGCCATTGTTTAAATGTTTTTTATTAACACAGTACATGTTTAAATGTTAATAATTGTTATTTGAACCACCGAGACTCTAAAACATTAAACGGATTTATTTTGTTAATCGTTTGTGTGTAAAAAAATATTTTATACTTTTGCCCCGCAAAATTCAATTGTATCTGCGATACAAAAACAAAGGTGTTTTGAAATAATGGCGAGGTAGCTCAGCTGGTGCCGAAAAACCGAAATCTCCGATTTCCTGGTTTTTCGTGCATCCTCGAAAATCTGGCAAAAGCGAAGCTTTTGGGATTTTCGGGATTAGAGCGCATGACTCGTCAGGGGTATACGATAGGATATTTGAAATAATGGCGAGGTAGCTCAGCTGGTGCCGAAAAACCGAAATCTCCGATTTCCTGGTTTTTCGTGCATCCTCGAAAATCTGGCAAAAGCGAAGCTTTTGGGATTTTCGGGATTAGAGCGCATGACTCGTCAGGGGTATACGATAGGATATTTGAAATAATGGCGAGGTAGCTCAGCTGGTTAGAGCGCATGATTCATAATCATGAGGTCGGCGGTTCAATCCCGCCTCTCGCTACGACAAAGCAACCGCCCCAGCATCCGCTGGGGTTTTTTTATTTGTCCGAATGCAATCAACACTTGTGATTGATAACGCATTCGGACAATAAATAGGAAACCGGAAGGTTTCGTTTGCTTTGTAGATCACCCCCCCTTCGGTGATCACGAAGTAATCCCGTCTCTCACTACAATAGAATAGGGCTTAAAAAATAATTATTCAAATCCTATTGATGCATAGCCAACCCAATGTCGTTGGGTTGCAATGGCAGTTCGTCCCATCCATAGATCTTCAACAGGAATAGGTTCATGATCGATGCTGTTTGTGTAACCAATAAAATGCCCTACTAGGGGAACATATCCGATTAAACTATTCAGGTGTAGGCTTGTAAGCAAGCCAAAAGGAACGCAATACCTACCACACCAAGTCCACTGATACTCCATATAATCGTTGGGATCAACGGTATAACCAAAGAATTTATTGATACGCTTTTCGGTCAGTTCGCCCAGCAAACAGCTATTAATTATCTCATAATCATGTTCAACGGCCTTTAGGTAACCCAGGCTGTCGACTCCATAGGGTGCGTAATTCCTACCACCCCATTCCTCATCGCCATAATGAACCGCATCGGTGGTTATAAGCAATGCAAAATCGATACCCCATATCAGATTGTGCTTCTCCGCCAATTGGTTAATGCAACCTGCAAAGAACTTCGATATCTCCTGCATCCTTTCGTAGCTCATATGGGGGACAAGAATAGGAACAATCTCAACCTCGCGGTTATAGTACTGAAGAAAAGGAAGCATAGACTCCACGGAGTGCTCAACAATGTGTATGCTGTCATGAACCGTTAACATTTCATTACTAAGATTTTCAATAATCTCGTTACGCAACCACGAAATCTTTAATTCGCCATATGGCCCCTGCCAACTGTCGAAACTTTCGAAGACCAGCTTATCGGCTAAACCAAACTGTTTTGCCCTATGGGCAACTCCGAAAATAATTATCGTTTTTGCTTTTAAATTTCTCAGAATTGCAGGGTAATGCCACCCAACGTATGTGTAATCATCGTGAGGACAAATGGCAGTTCGCCAGAAAATCTCTGGTGAAACCATAGATTTATTTATTTCTTCAGCCTGAAGCAAATTAATTCTGCTGATAACCGAATCGACCTGCCATGAGAGATGAGCAAAACCGATGGTGTCTGCTACCCCTCGTACTTTTTTGTCCTCAATTTTTTCTGTTTGAAAGCTACAGGCAAAAAATAGAAATGAGAATGTAACTGTTAATATTAGGTGATGTTTCATCTGTCAATTTTATTGTTTTTAATTACACCTTCCTCTATGGCAGGTAGTTATGATATTACAATAGTCACCTTGGTATGAAAAACGAAATATTATGGATGCTACATTTTGTAACAGTATATTTTTTAAATGATACTCTTTGATATTTATCTGTCAATCCTGTCAATGCAATAGCTCTTCCTGTCGCATTTCTTGCAGTGCACACCCTGCCAAACGGTATCGAACTGATTGATGGCACTCTCCACAATTTCAGGATCGTTAGTTAGTATTCCTGCCTCAAAGTTTCGGCGTACGGGGCTTTTCATGCCAATACCAGCCCCGGTAAGGTTGGCGGAGCCAATGTAAACTGTATGTAAATCGAAGATGAAGAGCTTAAAGTGAACCCTTGAACAAATGGCACGTTCAAGCCCCCTGGCAAGGTTTGGGTACCTGTCGAAATCCTTGCGGAAGATGGGACCGGGTTCTTTGGCATGAAGGAGTCTTACGTTTACCCCCCGGTCAACCAGTTTGGAGAGCAAGCCTAAGAAGGGAATGGTAGAGTTTCCTTCCTTAATAAACAGGTCCTTAATATCGGCAGTGCCAATCCACAGTTCCCGCTTCACCGAAAGGGAATGCTCTAAAACCCTGTCGTAGTGCTGCTCGTTGTTAATATATTCAATGAATGGGTGCATTTATTAAAAAAACTCTGTGTAGTTACAGACAACCAGTTCAATTATTTTTTGTGGTAAATTGACTAAAACTCCTTCTTATCCCTTTTGCAATACCATTCTGTGTTTTCGGGCGAAATACAGCATCCACCCAACTTAATCTTACCTTTTTCGGACATCTTAAAAAGTTCAGGACCGGGGTAACCGTAAACAATGGGTATCACCATATCAGTTTTTTTGCAGATAGGGCAAGGCTTTACAGTAATTTTCCCAGATTTGGTATCCATTAAGATCAATTATTTGCAATTCAATCTGTTAAGCTTGTATTCATTCCTTTCAGGGGTTAAACACCTCCATGCCCGACAACGCCTTGTTGTCGAAATCGAAGAGGGTCATATTCTCCCAGGGCGAGCCATTGGTGGCTTCGGCACCCTTAAAGGCAACCCATTCGGGTGCCCAGTAGGCAAACCCTATGCCCTTGGGGCATTTGGCAATAACCTCTTTGAGATCAAGAAGGAAAACCTTTTGACCAAGTTCAGTTGCAGGGTAGCCTGACATGAGATGGGATGCCAATCCCACCGAGTTATTGGTCCAGTCGTTCCACTCCAGCGTGAAAGGGTATGCCGTTTCGGCAATCACAATATCCTTTTTAATTCCCGCAACCAGCTGGTTTAATGCAGTTGTTAACTCGTCGAAGCTTTTGCCATGCCATGCCGGGTAATACGATAAACCAATGATGTCGTAATCAACATTCTGGTTTTGCAAAACCCCAAAAAACCAGCTGGCAGCATTATACCCTGCGTAATGAATAATGATCTTTGTCTCGGGGTGATGATCCCTAACAGCCTCTATTCCGCTTTTAAGCAGGGTAATAAAATCTGCCTGATTGTTGATATGGCCATTGTTCCATAGGAAACCTGCATTGATCTCATTGCCAATCTGAACATATTCGGGTTCAATGAGCGCCATAACCTTCTGCGTGTAGCTGTAAACGCTATCGGCAAGTTCGGCCGTGGTGAGCGATTCCCATGCAGCAGGCTTATCCTGTGTTCCCGGATCGGCCCAAGTGTCGGAGTAGTGAAAGTCGAGCCAAACCTTCATGCCCTTCTCCTTAACACGTTCAGCGAGTTGAATCACCTCCTGCAAACCGCTATGCTCAGTTTCGGGAGTATGCCAGAGCCTGATCCTGATGGTGTTGCAACCATTCTCGTGGAGAATGGTTAGAACATCTTTTGCCGTTCCACTGTGATCATAAAAAATGGTGCCTGCCTGTTCTATCTCCGGGAGAGCGCTAATATCGGCAGCGCGAATGATCAACTCCTTAACTTCGGGTGCATCCCCATTGCTCTTCTTGCAGCCAAATAGAGGCAAACTCAGTATGATTAGTGCAATGTAATATCTCATCTTTATTGGATTTCTCTGTAAACTATTCAATTCCATGCTTAGCGGCAATCTCCCTGTAAATGGGCAGCAGCTCGTTGGCATTACCCTTCCAGTCGAAAATGGATTCCCATGTGTTGAGGGGTTCCCAAATGCAGGTACCCTTACCCCTTCCATTGGGCAGGTTAAAGGTAATGTCGTTCACCTCACGCTTCACGTGGGAGTACTCCACCAGGATAATGTCCTTATCGTAGCGCTGAATCAGGTCGATCATGTTATTGCGTAAATCTGTTAGGGTACAATGCCAGCGCGGGTAGTACGAAAGGCCTATCACATCGCAATCGACACCGCGGCCAAACATGTTGTTAAACCAGAATACAGACTCGTCGTTTTGCCCTCCAAGGGCAACGTGCAGCATGATGATTATATCTGGATCCACCTCCTTAACGCCCTCGACCCCTGATTTTATGAGATCAGCCAGATTGTCGGGGTTGCCAATATGGCCATTGGGCCACACCATCCCGTGGTTTATCTCATTGCCAATCTGCACCATATCGGGGAGCGTTCCCTGATCCTTCAACTCCAAAAGCACACTTTTTGTGTACTCCTTCAGCGCTTCTTTCAACTGCTCAAAGCTTAAACCCTCCCATTGCGAAGGTTTATACTGCTGCTGCGGATCGGCCCAGTAATCGCTGTAGTGAAAATCGAGCAGAAGCTTCATGCCGGCATCCTTTACCCGTTTGGCCATAGCTTTTGTATGCTCCAAATCGCAGAATCCCTTGCCGGGCGAGTAGCCCTTTTCGGTTTCGGGGTTATTGAATATCCTCAGCCGTACGTAGTTAAAGCCATGATCCCTAAGGATTTCAATTGCATCACCCTCTACCCCGTCAACCCTGAACTTGATGCCCTTATCCTCCAGCTCGGGTAGAAAGGATATATCGGCTCCCAGCATCTTCCCAATCTCCTTGTTCGATCGCTTTAGTATGGCAGGAGGAAATTTATGGTTGAAATTTGCAGGAACGGTATGAATTTCCGTTCCTCCCGGCCACTGAATACCATCCGATTCAACTTTCAGCCTGATGATCCCCGGGGTTTTACCTGCCTGAAGGATCATCTGGCATTTTCCGTTGAAGAGCTTGCGCTGCCATTTCCCATCGGGACAGATGTCGGGTTCGTGGCTGCTGGGATCGCCATTGCCAACACCAAGAATTCTGGCATCACCCGTAAGGGTAAACCTCAGCAGGTTCTGGGCATCGGGTACTTCCCTCCCATAGCGGTCGATCACCGAGAAGTTGATTACGGTGGCATCGCGTCCATCGGCAATCATGGTGGTTTTGTAAGGGCTAACCACAATATCGAGAGGCTCCTCGGTGGTTTCTACCTTTGCGTAAATCTCCTTCCCATCCTTTAGCCCAATGGCAGATAGCGTTCCGGGTTCGTACGAAACCGTCCATTTCAGGTGGCTGTTGCGGGGCATATCCTTTTTGCCTTGGCTCCTTCCATTGAGGAAGAGCTCCACGTTGTCGGCATTGGAGTTTACCCAAACCTCAATATCCTTGCCCTCCTTGCCCTTCCAGTTCCAGTGGGGCGAAATATGCAGCACTGGCTCATCCTTCCACCAGCTTTGGTAGTAGTAGTATATATTCTTGGGAAAACCGCACATGTCCATTATGCCAAAGTGCGAGTTGATGTTGGGCCAATGGTAGGGCGTGGGCTCACCACGGTAGTCGAAGCCTGTCCACACGAAGCCACCCAGCATCCAAGGGTTTTCGGCGGCCAGGGGCCACCAGTCCTCCGCCCTCGATGCCCACCAGGGGAAGGTGATATCCTGATCGGGCACGTAGCACCAAATGGTGTCCTTCACGTAAATTCCCCTTGTGGTAACGGTGCTTCCCATCTCCGTTCCTATTATTGGCTGGTGAGGATGATCGTTGTGATACTCCTCCATAAACTGATGGCGATAGTTAAACCCGCGAACAGGGATAAACTCATTGATTCCAGTGAATTGCTTACCATTATCAGCCCCGTAGGTGCTGATTCGGGTGGGATCAAGCTCCCTCTGCTTTGCCATCAACGAGAGCGCCAGGCGCTTGCCAATGCTATTCCACTGTATGTAGCCCTCCTCGTTCCCTATTGACCACATGAACACGCTGGGATGATTCCTGTCGCGAAGGATGAGCCGTTCGAACTGATCCATGTATTCGGGGCTGCTATTGAGCAAACGAGTTTCGTTCATCACCAGCATTCCCAGGCTGTCGCAGGCTTGCAGCAGTTCAGGGGTTGGTGCATTGTGGCTGGTTCGGTAGGCGTTAACGCCCAAATCCTTTAGCAGCCTGATCCTGTAGTACTGAAGGTAATCGGGCAGGGCACTGCCAACACCCGCATGATCCTGATGGCAGTTTACCCCCTTCAGCTTGATGTGCTTGCCGTTGAGGAAAAAGCCCTTCTGAGCATCGAAGGTTACGGTTCGGATTCCGGTTCGGGTGACCACCCTGTCAATTTCTACCCCATTCTGCCTGATTATGCTGGTTACCCTGTAGAGGTACGGATCTTCCAGCGACCAGAGGCGTGGATTCTTTAGCTTAACGCTCTGCCTTGCGGTTTTCTCTTCGCCCTGAAAAAGGGTAAAGGGTACCTCTCTGGTCTCGGCCAATCTATTGCCATCCCTATCGCTGATAAAGGATTGTACGGTAAGGTTGGATGCCTTATCCAGAGATTGATTTTTGATACTGGTTTCCACCGAAACGGTTGCTGTGCTCCCCTTAACATCGGAGTAAACGAATACCCCATTATCGGCAAAATGAACATTTCCAAAGCGGTTAAGCCATACATGGCGGTAAATACCGGCACCCTCGTAGAACCAGCCCTCGTACTGGGTGGCATCGACACGAACCACCAGCACATTGTCCTCATCAAACTTGATGTAATCGGTAATATCGTAGGTAGCCCCAATGTAACCGCTCTTGTTGTTGCCAAGGAAAAATCCGTTGAGCCAGATGTTGGCATCGCGGAAGATGCCGTCGAACTGTACGGAGTAGCGATAGCCCGAATCGACCCGGGCAACCATAAAGCTTTTGCGGTACCACCCAACGCTGGTTTCGGGGAAGAGCCCGCCAACGGGCTTATAGCCATGTGCCATCACATCGAAGCTGGGGGAGTTTTGGAAAGGAAGCTCAACCGCCCAATCGTGCGGGAGATCGAGAGTACGCCACCCGCTATCATCGAATTTAGGATCGATGGCTGTTCCTTCGGCTTTGCCCGATTTGGAGAAGATATTGGCTACGCCATAGCCAAAATCCCTGGCCGGATCAAAAGCGTGGCCAAGGTGGAATCTCCAATCCTCGTTAAAGTTAACTCTCTGCCTTGGGTTTTGAGGAGGTTGTTCGGCCTGCCTGCACGAGATTAGATAAGCGGCAAAGCACACAACCAGTAACTGGACTACTCTTTTCACGGTTTACTGTTTTAATGTGTTCAACGGTAAAGATAATAAAAAAGAGAATGGGAAAAGGTAAGGAAGATGGGATTACAATCAATTGGATGTTGATAGATGGTGGTTGAAAAATAGTTGTGCACTTTCGGTTTTCACAGGTGGTTAACTGTCTGGTTATTTTAAACTTTATAATTTTTAAAACTTAAACTCATATTAAGTTTTAATTATTTGATAAGTGAGAAAAAAAATGAAATATTCTTCGGTATTGAGAAGGCACTCTTTGGCAAGTTTTGGTTGTGGGGAGTTTGAGTGACTTGCCAAAGTTTTTGATATATTGCTAGTTCTGAAGTAAACTAAATTTTTCACTGGGTGGAAATAGCAAATCAAGTCCATTAGGTTTGATTTTGAATATAGGTCCTTTTTCAACAACTTTTCCTTTAGAATTCCTTTTTATCAAGTGGTCTAATGTAATTACCCCTTGTTCAATCAAAAGGTCAAATTGAGATAAAATAGGCTTTTTTGTATGTTCAACTTCTGAGTATTGAAAAAATTCTATCCCGTCTTGAATTATACTTTCTGCTTGTACCCAGAAAGTTTCACGATGCTTTTCTAATAGTCTTTTATGTAAATTTTCCAAAGTCCATATAACAAAATCACCAATTTCTACTTTATCTGAGTTTTCAATAAGTTGCTTGATACTTGAATCTAGTCTTAATGTTAGTCCTTGCGAATTTCGGTTTGTTGCTGATACTGTACAATACAATTTGAAATTTTCTTCACGCCAATATCCGAATACATCAAGAATTTCAGCTGAACTCTTAAATTTACTGAGTTCCCAATCAGGAACTTGTGCAAATAAATTCTTTCTATTTGTTTTACTGTACCTAAATGATTTTAGCTCTATGCCCTTGTAATCTGGTTGTTTAGAAGAATTAATATCAATACCTAAAGCGGTTTCTAATGTTCTACCAACAGATGTATCTGCATCAACTATTGAAGGAATTAAACCTTGTTTTGCAATTACTCTTAGCTTCTCAAGTAGTTCATAAGCTATGGCATTTTCTTTACCACTAATCTCTTCAATTAATTCTCTGAGAGGGCTTGAAATAGAAGATTCTAATAGGTTTTCAATAGGTAATTGTGAAAGATTAAAGATGTGAAAATTTCCCCCATAACAAATAATCGCAACAATATCATTGGGATTTATATATTTAGTAAGACCAGAAAACCATACTCTCGGGTCTCCTTTCTTTGTTCTTGGACGGTATAACGAAACTTTTAATTTCTCAATGCTAAATTGCTTGTAGATAAATCCGTTGAGAATTTTTTTATGCTCTGGTCCCTGTAATTGGGTTTGAAAGTCGTGTAAATTCTTTTCTTTCAAATAGTTTCTAACAGGACCCGTAGCATCCATTATTGATTTCTTCAAGCCAGTTTCAGTTGGTTCAATCAGTGTTAATGAAACAGAATACTTTGTCAATAATTTTAGTCTATTCTCTTCCGTTTTTGTTAAAGGTCTCATTTAATACTTTTTAAAATTTCAACGGCAAGTGCTCTTGCTAATAGGGGAGGAACAGCATTTCCAACCAAAGTGTATTGTGGTACTTCAGATTTTCTATTATTTCCACCTGTTGATCGTTTCCCTTGAAAAACAAATGAATCGTCAAATGATTGTAAACGTGCCATTTCTCTTACGGTTAATGCTCTTGGAGTATTGTAGTGAATATAATCATCTTGTATCGTCAATACTGTTGGACTTTGGTCATAAGGTTTTAATACATTGTAGTTTCTTTTATTTGATGACAAACCACATTTATTAAGTTTAGATTGCGCCGCTTTGTAGTCACCTTCATTTAGAATAATGCTCAATCTCTTAACCACATCATTATTCTGATTACTTGTTTTGTGGTTATTAAGAATATCGTAATACTTCTCTCCATTATTCAATGATTCAAAGTCTCTAACATAGAAGGGTTTGCTCACGTGTTTATATTTATCTATTAAACGACCATCTCTGCTCCATTCAGCATAAGCTTTACCCTTTTTTGAATCAATTGCACCGTTTATACTTCGTTTCCTTATAAGATTTAGCATTTTTTCTCCAGTACCATTAAATTGCTTCGAAACATCAACCAGTTCATAATGATGGGCTTCTTGATTGTTAGAAATAAAATCCAAATCATAAAGTGCTTCAAAAACAGTTACTTTCTCTTCTTCAGATACAGTTGGTGGGATTTCTGAAATAAACTTTTGGTCTTTTCTACAGCCAATAAATAAAACTCGTTCTCTATTTTGGGGGACGCCGTAATTAGAGGCATTAGCAATAAAAGGTTTTTCAATTTTATAGAGCCTAATGCTTTCAACAATTTTATTGAACTCAATTATTTGATTTCTATTGCAATTCTCCTGTATAAAACTAATAATTTCATCAAATGAATTCGTATAAATCTTTAATGCTGTAACTATGTACTTGGCATCATTGTGATAGGCTTTTGGAATTTTAAGTTCAGTAAATGCCTTTTCAATTTTTTTTATAATTTCCTCTGTATCTAAATCCGAAAGGAATTGAGTGAAGGTGTTTACAAAGAAATCATTATCAATATTGCAGTAATCTTTTTCTTTTATTATGTCCCTCTTTAGCTTTTCCCACTCTTTACTTCTAATCAGGATATTGAGGCCGTGTCGAATAGTGCTAATGCTTATGTCGGATTTACTCGTTTTGTAGTCAACTATTTTGGGTGTAATCTGTTTAAACTTTGACTCAACAAAGCGAATAAAACTCTCCCTCCCTTCTTCTTTCTTAAGCTCATTTAATTTTTCAATTTCAATTCTTTTTATTAGGCAATCAACAATAAATTCATCTTGCTTAAAAGAACTTTTTAATGATTTTAGGAATGAAATCAGTTTAGGAATTTCATTAATGTCAATAATTGAGTTAATTTCATTAAGGATGATGTCTTTTATTTTCCCTTGCTCTTTTGTAAGAATGCCTTTAACATTCTCCATTACAAAATACTTTGGTTGTAACACTTTGATTACCTCTAGGTAATGAGAAAACAAGTCGTCTTTTTTATCAAACTTCTTTCTTTTACCTGCAAGGCTAAAACTTTGACACGGTGGGCCACCACAAACAACATCAATCTTTCTATTTCCAATATTTTTTAAAAGATTTTCCAAAAAATCGGGTTCAGTTATATCCTGTCTCAAAAATTTGGTATCCAATCCTAATTGATGATTGTATCTTACGATATGTGTTAACTCACAATTTTCATTTATATCACTAGCAGCAATAAAATCGAAAAACTTATTGTTTACTTCGGCTTGTAAAAACCCTTCGCTAAAACCTCCTGCTCCTGCAAAAAGGTCTAAAAAAGTAAAAGGTTTGCCGTAAAGCGTTAATTGTTCTCTAAGGATATTTACGCTCTGGTTTTCTTTATAATTTTCAACGTGCTGGAATAGCAACTTTTTGATTTCATTCTCTGTATAAATCTTTTTTAATGAGTTGTTTAGCAGATCGTCGGCTCTATTTTTTAAAAAGTTTAGATAATGATTAAATTCAATAGCTTTTTCGCTGGAATCAATGACTTTTTGTGAAGTTTTATCAAAATCTTTTGGTTTTATTTTTTTCCCAGTTGTTACCTTTATTTGCACCCCATTGCAATTTATGCGCATATGTATTGGAGCGAAACCCTTCTTGTCAGTTTTGTCTAGATAGTAATTTATTGTAGCCATAGTTTACGGACATTTTTACGTACACGGACAAATTTACGGACAGTCGTTGTCATTTAAAAGGATTTTCTGGAAAAGTTTTTAACAATTTGTATTTTCTTTGTCACATATGATTTCAAGGGAGATTTGGTTTTTAGTATACAGAAGTGTATGACAGTGGGTGGGGACTTGCAAATGTGCTGTGGGCTGTTAATATATCGTTTTTATCTTTTTCTTTATTTTTACAGCAAATTATTGAGTGTGTATTATTTTTTTGAGTTTTGCATTTGCCCCGAATGGTTTCGGTAACGGCTGGGGTGTGGCAAGTGTGGGAGAGCGTGTTACGTTTTCGTCTCCAGACGAAAACGCTCGAGCGGGCGAAAAATCTTCGATTTCCCAGTATCAACCCACATTGGCAACACCCCTTGTTAGCTGCTGGCATTTTTTCCAAGTCATTTTAATTGTTTGTTGTAAAATGAATTTCAAGTAAAAATTTCAAAGTGTTTTCTGCTTTACTTTTAATTGTCACTAAATGATTAGGAGAAAATATGGGGTCAATATCATGAGTCCCTTTTTGAAATATATCAATGAATGCAATTGTTGCGTCCACGTCTTTTTTTACAAAAGTATTGAATGGGTCGTTATAGATGTTACGGCAAATAAAAAGTAGTCGTGCTTTTCTTGTTGGTCTTCCTTCGTGATAATATGTTGGGTCGCTTGTCCATTTTTTTATTGCATCGTCTGGAGCTAATATGTGAAATAGATGAGTATATAATTCCCTTATTGAAGTTGAGAAATGTCTAACCTTGTCAGAGTTGTTAGAGTTATATGCTTCAATTGCTCCCTTCCACATTTTATAAAGCCCTGCATCAATTCTTGGTAAATGAGTACTTAACAATATTTCATTTTCATACTGAATTTCATTCTTTAACAGCTCTTCTTCGGGAGTAATATCTTCCTCAACTGAGATTGCTTCAAGCAAATTAGCAGTTGAAAAGTATTCAAGTGGGGCAATCCTTGAAATTGATGGACTTATTTGTGTGTAAGAAAGTGGATTGTTCTCAAATGATTTTAAAAGTGTTGAATAGCTGTCCGAAAGTCCAAGTAATGATGATGTCAAATAATTTTTAGGCTCTGTCGCTAAGGCTATTCTGCTTCCTAAATTTTCTGTGGTTATTCCATACAATGATTTTTCAGCGAACAAAGAAAATTCTGTCGCTTTGACAATGCTTGATTGAATGGATAAAGCCGATAAATTTTTTGTGCCAATAATTGTCGCTAAGTTTTTGCTTGTGTCAACAAGATTTAATGTTGAGTAGGCTGTTGCAGAAAGAATAGATGATTTAGCAATGTTCGCATCATACCAAGGTTGGTAATTTGTCGCAACAGAAGCCGCAAGTCCTGTCATAACTGATGGAGTTGTCAAACCTGAAATTGCTATTGTCGCTTGTCGCGACAATTCCATCAAAGGCGAAACAGAAAACAAGTGGTCAACTTTTGGCAAATAAGATTGTATTGTGCTAAAAGCAGAAAGATGGTTTTGAAGACCTGATACAGCTGTCAATATGCTTGGTTGATATGCAGGACTTGTCAAAAAGTTAATCTGATTTGTTACGGCATTTAACTTGCCCGATTGAGCAGTTATATAATCAATAGCAGTCAGATAATTTTTGGGTTGCACATTTGTCGCCAAGTCAATCGCACTAATTGTCAATGGATTTATTGTCGAAGCTTTTGTTGTCAACAATTCCGCATCGGTTAAATTAATTTTAGTCTTATTTTTTTCTTCGTTATCCATTTTCTGTTTGTTTATATTCTGTCAATGTTGATTTACGATGCTTGCAGCTAACTTGAATGTATATCCACTAAAGTCCACTTTAACAATATATTTTGCAAGTACGCAATTAGGATGCTTCTCAACAAATTTAAAGAATTTTGGGGAGGGAGGCTAAGTAATGGCTTTTTTTTTTAAATGGTGGAGTGGAACGGCTGGTTGGATTCACCCCTTGTTAGCAACTGGCAGTTAATCTTTTCGTAATGAATTTTACTGCAATTTGTTTTCAATTCCTTAGTCAATTATTCCCCTTTTAGCCTTTTTATTTGTCTATCAAAGTCAGATTCATAGTTTTGGTCTTGAACTACTCTAAATCTTTCATACTGTTCAACAACTAACTTCTTTGCAATTTCAGATGAGATTGAACCTGCATTTTTAAGGACAGAATAGTCATTGAATTTTAGAAAAGAATCTAGTTTGTCCACCCAATCTTTCATTTTCATTGGGATTTGTCTTTCAGCTTGATTTTCTGCATAATCAAGATACATCGTTACAATACGATTTAATTCTCGAACTTCTTTTTCGTTAAGATAATTCTTTGCTATTGTAACATCTGACTTCAATATTTTTCCTTTTGGGGATTTCTTCCAAGTTGTTAATCCCATATTGGGTAACTCTGAATTTGCTCTGGATGAAATAATTTCTGCTGCTGTTAGCCCTGTAATAGCCCAATGCAATTTATTCTGAACCGTTTTATAAAAAACTTGTGTAATATCTGCTTGTGGGTCATAATCAATGCTACACTCTGAATAAATATCTGTAATTTTTTGGTAGAATCTCCTTTCACTCGCACGAATTTCTCTAATTCGTTCAAGTAATTCGTAAAAGTAATCCTTTCCAAAAAGTTTTCCACCCTGTTTTAATCTCTCATCATCTAATACGAATCCTTTGATTATAAATTCCTTTAAAGTTTTCGTTGCCCATATTCTAAATTGAGTAGCTTGTTTTGAATTTACTCTGTAACCAACTGATATTATTGCGTCAAGGTTATAAAAATCAATATTTCTCTGAACTTCTCTTCCTGATTCATTTTGAACTGTTCGGATTTTCCGAACAGTTGCACTTTTCTCTAATTCACCACTTTCGTATATATTTGATAAGTGTTCGCTAACTGTAGATTTCACAACCCCGAAAAGTTCTGCCATTGCTTTTTGGGTCAACCAAACGGATTCATCTTGTAGAATTACTTCAACCTTTACATCTCCGTCTTGGGTTGTGTAAAGTATTATCTCTGAGTTATTCATATAGTATTAACGACTAATCAATGTTATTTTAAGTCGCTAATTTACAACTAAAAATGAGAGTTTCAAATTGGATATTTAGCAAAAGAATTTTTTTAGAAATCTATCGAATGCAGCAAAATCAATCATTACCGAGTTTTTCTTCTCTGCTTGTTGCTAACCTACTTATATATCTACTAAAGTGTACTTTAACAATACATTTTGCTAGTATACAATTGAAATGCTTCTCAAAAAATTTGAAGAATTTTGGGGAGGGAGGCTATAAAAAAGGTGATATTATAAAGTTGTACATTCCAAAAGGAAAGGTCGATCCTGCAGGCAGGGTTGGAATGTAAATGCACCGTGAAGTTGGGTGCAGCACTTGCAGTGGCAAGTTCATTTTATTCGTCGGGTAGATTTACAATATCCTGTCTTAATTTTTTCAATTCATTCGTTACAATCGCCCAGATAATATCTTCGGAAACCGAATCATAACCGTGAATTATTCTATTCCGTGTGTCAACAATTTTTCTTGCGTTAGAAATCTTAATTTCGGGGTTTACATTCAGGATTCTGTTAACAGCTTCACCTATTATTTCTATATTTCTTTCTATAGCTTTTCTTGTTTTCAAGTCCTTTTTAAATTCGAAAAAGTCTCTTCTTTCGGGAAGAAACTCTTCAATTT
>CAZDXY010000016.1:0-48173 GCA_964509385.1 uncultured Rikenellaceae bacterium | reverse complement strand
TAGTAAAGTCCATTTCCCAAAATTAAACCTTTCCACAAAATTTGCAGTAGAACCTTCTATTTTATAGGGGATTAGCTGGATTTTTCTCGTTCCATTTCTTCCATGCTGGAGTTCTCCAGGGTTTCATATACCTTAATACGTATTCATCATAGGGTTTTTCAAGGGTTATGGCACTGTAATCTTCAATGGCTTTCCACCTATCATCCGTTGTTCCGGCAGCTCCGCTAACCCACTTATACTTAACGGCAAAACTTCCAAAAGACATTATCTTATTTGGTTCAAGATTAACCACCACAGGCTTTGATAGTGCGAAGAATTGCACTTCGTGGTAGGGTAGGTTTTCGTATGGAGCGTAACGTGCTAATTGTTCACCTGTTTTGCTTTTATGCTCGTCTAGCTTTGTGTAGTTTGTATAAAGATGGTTGAAACCCATTAGGGTGTATTCACCCGAAGTTAGGTTTTCGGCGTAGTAAATATTTGTCATGTCGGCACCTGAATCAAAGTTTCGGAAAGGTACGATTTTACCATCGGGCCCTTCAACCACTGGAGCCCAACCAGTAAAGTTTAGGTTCGATACATTTTCCATTTTCCCTTCATTGTCGTGTGCAAATTGAATTACCAACATGCTCATTTCGGGCGATGCAACCTTGTCAACCTTTGGGAACATCTGCGCGTTAGCAGTTAATAGCGTTAGTAGGAATAATGCTGTTGAAACAGTAGCTAGTTTTTTCATAATTAAGCCTCCTTATTGATTAATATAAAAAAATTAAATAATGGTTTGTGAACTTAAAAAGTCAATAATTTTTTGACTGTCTTCAACCCCAACAGGAACTGCATTGGAGTTACTAAGGGTAATAAATGCACTACATTGAACAATACTATTTATGTGTTGAAGGTTAATAAGATGGTCTTGATGTACTCTGAAAAACTTATATTCTCCTAGTATATCTTCAAATAAATCTAAGGGGATGGATGTTGCTATAAAAGTATTATTCTCAAGGTGAATATAACTTTCCTTTGAATTATTCTCAATTCGAACAACTGATTGTAGGTTTAAGATAACATATTGATCGTCATATTTTAAGATTTCAAGATTGCTATCGTATAGCGATAATAGAGGATTATGGTTAGTCCATTGTTTTATGCTATCAATTTCTTTTGAGTAGTTTGAGATTTCAAACCATGTAATAAGCATATTGCAATCAATTATATCTAACTGATCAGCATCAGATTCTAAAGAAGTAATGAGTGCTTTTAACATGTAGTATTTTTATGCAAGTATAAAAAATCAACAGGCTCAAAAAAAGGGATAATAACTATTTGTAGCTATTGGATGAGAATTCGTAGGCTATCATTTATTTGCTAAAAAATCAATTACAAATCCTCAAGAAGTTTAAAGAGCTGATCCCTTTTTCTAACCGCAATGGGTACGTTCTTTCCATCATAAAATACTAAAACGCCTCCATCAACCTTATCGATCCTTACCACGAAGTTAAGATTTGCCAAATGACTTTGATGAACTCGGATAAAGCCGTATTCCTGTAACATGTCCTCAAAATATTTTAATGGTTTCGATATCAAAATTTTGGGCTGGTTATCAAAGTATACCCATGTGTAGTTACTATCGGCTTCGCATCTTACAATGTTCGATAAAGCTACCAGATGAATGCTGTTGGAAGTTTTCAACACAATTTTCTTTTTCGATTGCCCGGTTGATTCCAAATTGTCGATTAGAGCTTTTAGCTTAAGGTTCATATCCTCTTTTTGGCCTAAACTTTCTTCAAGTTTCTCCAATGCACTTCTAAGTTCATTGGTATTAATGGGTTTAAGGAGATAATCAAATGCCGAAAACTTAATGGCTTCCATGGCATGTTCCTCGTAAGCAGTAACGAATACTACCTTGAAGTCAATCTGCTTAAAGCGTTTTAGTAAATCGAACCCCGTACCATCGGGCATCCTAATATCAAGAAAAACAGTATTTGGTTTAACGTTCAATATTAAATCATAAGCCTCTTCAACACCCGAAGCTTCACCTGCTAAAGCAACTTGAGAAAAAAACTTTTCCAAAATCATTTTTAGCGATTCTCTGGCTCTGGGTTCATCGTCTACAATTATTGCTTTTATCATTTTGATTTATGCTTTCGTTAACTATTATCCCTCGATAAATTTTGCGGGAAATCTTAGCTCAACCCTAGTCCCATCTTTGCCCTGTTTGCTCATATCGACAATTGAAACACCAAATTTTCTTTTTCGGGAAGAGGATATGCTTTTGATACGTTCACTAGTAATTGAAGTTGCGTAGCTGGTGTGAGTTAATCTTTTTTGCCTATTTATTTCCTTCGATTTTTCAATGCCAATGCCATCATCTTCAACGGTTATGCATACCAATTTATCTTTAACGTTTAAGCTTACAATAATTAGTCCCTTATCCTTCTTGTGCATAATTCCATGCTCAATGCTGTTCTCAATGAATGGTTGTGCAAGCATAGGAGGCACCATAAGACCAATTCCTTCAACTTGTGGCGAAACATCAATTTCATAATCAAATTTATCAGGGAATCTTAGCTTCTGGAGCATTAGGTACAACTCTAAAGTTTTAATTTCCTGATTTATAGGAATGTAATCCGATCGGGAATTCTCAAGGATAAGACGAACCAATCGTGAGAATGAAGATAAATAATTCCCAGCTTCCTCGGGATTATTGTTATACATAAAACTTTGGATGGCCGAAAGGCTATTAAAAATAAAATGGGGATTCATTTGTGATATTAATAACCTTTGTTCGAGTTGTACATTAAGCTGATCAGCCTTGAGTCGCCGGATGTATGTGTATAGATATGCAGAGAGACCACCAAGAATAATTAGGATAACTATGCCTCTGAACCAAAACGTGCTCCAGAATGGGGGATGAATTACAACCAATAGTTTAGCGCAGTTTTGAGAAAAAATCTCATGGTTCAATGATGTACTAACCTCAAAAAGGTACTTTCCTGGAGGGACGTTGGTGTAGGAAGCACTTGGTGAAGTGGTTTCGACCCACTGCGGATCAATTTTACTTAGTCTATATCGAAATTTTGTTCCAGGAATTAATCCAAAGTCTGCCGCAGAGAAATTGATCTGAAAAAAGTTCTGAGTATGGTGTAATTCGATGCTGTCGTTTTTAGAAAAATGATAACGAATGGGATTTTCAAAAATGCTGAATCTAGTTAGAAATACTTCTCCCTTACCGTTAATATTTTGGGCTATAGTTTCTGGATTAAAGAGGAAAAAACCTTCGTTTGTTCCCCATGCAAGTCTACCATCGGACAATAAGGCCGATGATGCTGAAAAATCGATGGAGGGAATGCCATGGGATTTATTGAATAGCTGTACTTCATCCTTGCTTAAATTGATGGAAACCAAACCTATCCCCGTTGAAGCCCAAAGTAAACCCTGAGAATCTTCGAGTAGCGAAAAGACTTCCTGATTATTTATTACCCCATCGAATCTAAATACAAAATCAGATTCTATATATGATAATCCCTCGTCGGTTGCCACCCAAATTTTTCCATCGGATGTTTGTAGGGTTGAATTTACCCTGTTGCCCTGAAGAGAGTAAGGATTACTGCTTGCAGTAAAATGTGTAATATAACCAGTTTCTCTATTGATTTTGTTGAGTCCTCTATCAGTAGTTCCAACCCAGATGTTCCCCGAATCATCTTCCATTAAAGTTGAAACCAGATGTGAACTAGCTCTATGATTTCCGGGTAGATTTGTTTCAATAACTTCTCCCTTTTTGAGTACGATTTGATAATGACCATTTTCATTTCCAACCCACACCGTATCTTGTCCAATCATTGTGGCAGTATTCATGGCAGGGTTGAAATTGTTCGGGGGATCAATTAATTGTATCTGTTCAACTCTTTTCAATGTACAAGAAATACTGTAAAGTCCAAGAGGGGTAAAGCATAGAATTGAACCATTTCCTGTTGCCACAAAGCTAAGAATGGGTGTATCAAGTATTTTGGGAAATTGGGTATAGTTGATATTTCCATCTAAAAGTGAATCGATACCATAGCAATAGAGTCCATTTTGGGTGCCAATCCAGGCATTATTACCTTCCAAAATGAAATGGTGAATGCTGTTTGGGGTTTCAAATGGAGAAAGTGTTCGCCAGTTTTGTTCATAACCTTCAGCTGTATTCTTAAGAGTGTGAAGCTTGGAATCACCTGAAACAATTATTGAACCATCTTCAGCTACCTTAATATGCTCTAGGTTATCAACTTTAATATTTAGTGTGTTTAATAAATGGGCGTTAGAATTCAGGATTAAAATCCTATTTGTTTCGAGTATGTATATATTCCCTTTTTTAAAAGCTATTGATTTAGGGTTTTCGCTTCCTTTATAGAAATGAAAGAATTTCTTAGCCTGACCATGACCAATTATACCTTGATTAGTTCCAAACAGAGTGAGTCCATTGCCATCCGTTTCCATGCAGGTTAGGTTATCGAACGAAATGGGCAAATCGTATTTTATACCATATTCCTCTTTGTTTTCATAGTTGGTTGATGAAGCAAATGCCATATATTCCTTGCTAACAGCATTGTATTGGTAAATGCTATTACTTGAAAAGGATAAAAAGAATACTGATCCAAACTTATCGTTAAGGATTTGTTTAATTGACCGTGAATATGGTTTTTCAAATGTGATGTAGTGTTTTTGAAAAACTCCTTTACTCCTGTCGAAATAGGTTGCCCCATTGGCACCCCAAAATCCTACCAAAAATGATCCATCGTTTAATTCAACAAAAGCGTTGTACCAATCTCTTTTAAGGGATGTGGGATCAAGTGTATACTTAGTGAAGCACTTTGATTTTAAATCGAAAGAATTCAGACCTACTCCAGCCCAAAGACCAACCCAAAGAGTGCCCTGCCTATCAAAGTATAGGTTTGAAACTCTGTTTGATGCGATAGCACATTTTTCTTTTGGGTTGCTTCTGTAGCTGATAAAATCAGCTTCATCGGGTTTCCAAACATTTATACCTTGATCGGCTGTTCCAATGTACAATTCACCATCCTTGCTTTGGACTAATGATGTTACAATATTAGACGAAAGGCTTAAATCGTAGTTAGGAATATTGTAGTAATATGAAAAATGAGAACTTTTTTGGCTTAGTAAGCTTACACCATTTCGTGTACCCATCCAAATGTTTCCAACTCTATCGATGTAAACTTTGTTAACATGATTATTTATGAGCGATAATGTGTTGTTTTGGTTGTTACGATAAATGGTAAATTCTTTGGAAATTGTATTTAATGAAACTAAACCATTTCCTGTACCAAACCACACCAAACCATCCGAATCTTCAGTAATTGAATATGTTGATGTTGTATAAATTCGATTAAATTTCTCGGTTTCAGGGAAGAATTGGTAAATCCCATCAAGTCCAACCACAAACCATTCTCCATTTTTGGTTTCAATAATGTCGCCAATGTCATTATCCCTTTTACTCTCATTATCAAGTCCTAAAGCATTTACTGTTTGAATGGTCTTATTTTTTTTGTTAAATTTCATCAATGGGGTACTTCTGCCACCAAACCATATGTTTCCTTCAGAATCATTGAATAAAGCATGATATCGATAGTAAGATTGTTTAACCGCTGTATGAGATATGTGTTCCCAGCTACTTTCTGTTATGTGGTATGATGAAAGAGTTCCCTCAAGGGTTTCAATCCATAGGGTATTATTAGATTCTGTGTAAAGGAGCTTGCGAATATGGTTAGTTCGAGGAGTATTCTTATTACCTGTTTGGGCCATATAACGTTTAATCGTACCATCCTTAAGCGACAGTTGACATAGACCTTCAGTTGTTCCAATCCACAGGTTATCATTACTATCTTGAGCCAATGATGTTATTGTGTTACCAGGAATTGAAAGAGTATCATCGATAGAGTTTCTATAGCTTATGAATTCATACCCGTCGAATCGGCTAAGCCCATTTTCGGTGCCGAACCACATATAACCTCGTTGATCTTGGATAATGTCGTTGATACGATTATGAATGAGACCATCCTGAGTGCCATAGTTTACAAAACGGGTATAAACATCAGTGGTATTTGATTGGCATACAGCTAAAGAAATGTTGAAAATCATTAAGACACATATAAATAATGATTTTATAGCCATCGAAATTCTTGTAAGTTTGTAATTATAACGATTTCAGAAAACCCATAATTTAATTTTACACCTCGGGATTTAGATTTGTTTCCAACAGTTCACGGAGTTTGAGATTTGTAATATTTTCATGAACATTTCCCTCAGCAGCGAAGGAAACAGCACCTGTTTCTTCGGAATTAATCACAACAATTGCATCGGTATTCTCAGTTATCCCAAGAGCTGCTCTATGGCGAAGTCCATAGGAGGGAGGGAGGTTGGTTTTTTCAGAAACAGGAAGTATGCAACGGGCAGCATAGATTAGATTATTTTTGATAATAATTGCTCCATCATGAAGGGGACTGTTTTTAAAAAAAATATTCTCTATTAACCGGCTCGAAGTTTCAGCATTGATGATATCTCCTGTTTCAGCGTATAAAGTTAAGTCTGATTTTCGGGTTACTACAATGAGAGCCCCTGCCTTTCTATCGGACATATTTCTACTAGCTTTAACTATTGCTTCAATGTTAACAGGGTTTTCCATTTTTTTACCCCTGAGAAAAAAAATGTTTTCGAAAGAAAATCGATTCTTTGAAAAGTAACGTGTGCCAATTAGTAACAGAAAACGTCTTATTTCTTGCTGAAATACAATTATTAATGCAATAACACCAACACCAATAATCTGTCCCAGTATACTACTTAGCAGCTCCATATTTAGGGCTCTTACAACAAGCCAAAGAAGGTATACAAAAAAAATACCCATAAAAATATTTATTGCTACAGTTCCCCTTATCAGCATGTAAATTTGGTAGAAGAGTAATGCAACAAGCAGAATATCGATTACATCAAGTACTCGAATGCTGATAAAGGTTATAATATATTGTAAAAGCATTTATTAAAAAGAGTAATGATTAATTAATCTGTTATTGTTTGGTTATGAGTGAGTGACACCATTTTAATGGCCTCAACGGCTTCCTTAACATCGTGTACCCTTAATATTTTAGCCCCATTTAGCAAAGCTATTGTATTTAAAACGGTGGTGCCATTCAACGCATTTTCAGGTTTCTGCTCCAAGGGTTTATAAATCATAGATTTTCTCGATAAACCAACAACAATCGGTATGTTCAGAATCCGAAAAGAATCCAAATTTTTTAGAATAGAATAGTTATGCTCAAGGGTTTTGCCAAAACCAAATCCAGGATCAATTAAAATATCATTGATTCCCAAAAGGTTGAGTTCGTTAATCTTGTTTGAAAAGAATGAAAAAAGTTCCTTAACTACATTATCATACTTTGGATCATTTTGCATGTTTTGTGGAGTACCCTTCATGTGCATTACAATATATGGGACGTTAAGCTTTGCTATGGTTTCGTGCATATTTTTGTCCATTGCTCCTGCAGAAATATCGTTGATTATGTTTACGGCAAAATCATCAACTACTCTTTTGGCAATGCTTGCCCTATAAGTATCAACCGAGACAATGGCTTCGGGAAAGTGTTTACGTACAACTGCCAAAGCTTTGCTAAGCCGCTTTATCTCCTCTGTAGCCGATACAGGAGTTGATCTTGGACGTGTTGAGCAAGCTCCAATATCAATTATTTTGCCACCCTGATATAAAACTTCCTTAGCACGCTTAAATATCCTATACTTCATTCTGTATCGACTTCCGCTATAGAATGAATCGGGGGAAACATTAATAACACCCATTACTATAGGATCTGAAAGGTCAATTAATTTTCCCCTGCAGGAAAGGGTATGCTTTGCAGAAAAAAATGAATGAATTTCTTCCATCATTACACCTTTCGGTTTGTTTTGGTTGCTAAAATACGAAACATTTGGATAAAAACGACTTTTATAATCAATGTGTTTTTTCGATCAAATTACTTCTTAACTTATTTTATAAGTGACTTTCGATTTTTAAAGTGTAATTTTGCAACTTTGATAAATCATTACATAAATTCTATGAGTTTTATTGTAATAGAGGGTCTCGATGGTGCTGGAAAATCAACACAGCTTAAGCTATTGGGCGATTATCTTTTAAGCAAGGGGAAACCATTCGAATCTTTGCATTTTCCCAGAACAAATTCTCCTTTTTTTGGCGAGTTAGTGGCACGATTTCTTCGTGGTGAGCTGGGAATGCTTGAGCAGGTTGATCCATATGTAGTGGCTCTTCTTTATGCTGGAGATAGAAAAGATGCCGCTAGTATTCTAAATGGATGGCTAAACGATGGAAAAACCATCCTTCTCGATCGTTATGTCTACTCCAATATTGCTTTTCAGTGCGCTAAACTTAATGATATTGATGAGCAAAGAAAACTACGTGATTGGATTTATGATTTGGAGTTTAATTACTTTGGCATCCCAAAACCTGATCTAAATATTTTTCTCGATGTTCCATTCGAATTCACAAAATCGAAGCTAACACAAAATCGGGATGGTGAAGATAGAAATTATCTAAAGGGTAATGTAGATATTCATGAAGAGAATTTAAGTTTTCAAGAGAAAGTTAGGAGGGTTTACCTTGATCAAGTAAAATATGATTCTAATTATTTGATAATTAATTGTTCAAATAAGAATGGTGAAATGGAGGATATGCGCCTTATTTTTGATAAAATAGTAAAATCAATTGTTGATCGTTCAATTGTATAAAATAGAAAATTAATATGCTAAGGTTTTTAGTTTGGATTTCCAGGTATTTACTAGCATTCACATTTATTTTTTCAGGATTTGTAAAAGGGGTCGACCCTCTTGGCTCTGCCTATAAATTTTCGGATTATTTCGTTGCATTTAATCTTGGCTTTTTAGAACCACTTGCTTTAACATTTTCATTTATACTATGTTCAGCAGAGTTATATATTGGATTGCTCCTTTTGCTGAGGGTAAAAGATAGCATTGCCATTTGGGGAGCATTCCTATTCATGGTTCTGTTCACTCCTTTAACTTTGGTTCTGGCAATTTATAACCCTGTATCCGATTGTGGCTGCTTTGGTGATGCAATAAAACTTACAAACTGGGAAACATTTTTTAAGAATATCCCAATACTTCTTGCTTCAATATTGCTACTTATTTATCGAAAGAAGCAGATTCCTTATTTTAGTTCATATTTAAATATCATATTGGCAGCTATTTTACTGTTCATTTCATTTTTACCTTCAATACATGGATATCGCAATTTGCCACTGATAGACTTCCGTCCTTACAGCATTGGAGTAAACATTCCAGAGGCCATGAAAATACCACCCGATGCACCGCTTGATGAGTATAAAACAACACTTTTTTATGAGCGGGATGGAGTGATAAGAGAGTTCACGGAGGATAATATGCCTTGGCAAGATTCGACTTGGAAATTTGTGGATAGCAAGTCTGTGCTTGTTAAACGAGGTTATACCCCTTTGATTACCGACTTTATGATTGTTGACTACGATGGCTGGGATATAACCGAAAGCATTTCTTATTTCCCAGGCTACTATATGCTTGCGGTATCATATAGACTTGATAAAGCGAATAAACAATCATTTGAAAAGCTCAATGAAATTTACTTTAAAGCCAAGGAACAAGGTATTGGATTTGCTTGCCTTACTGCATCGACCCCTGATGAGATAGATCGTTTTATAAGCAATACTGGTGTTGCCTTTCCTTTCCTTCTGGCCGATGAAATCATGTTGAAAACTATCATTAGGGCTAATCCTGGATTAATATTGCTTGATAATGGAACAATAATTGGTAAATGGCATAATAGGAATTTTCCTGAGTCAAGTTTTTTTGAAGGAAATTTGACATCAAAATCCCTAACCTATCAGCGGTTAACAAATTCTAAAATTTGGAGTATTTTTATTGTAGTTAGCGTTTTTGTGCTATTATTGGGAACTCGTTTATTAAAGGTAATTATAAACGATTTTTGGAAGAAGTAGAATTATTTATAATACTACTGAATTCTAACCTCTTCAACCTGTATTACTTCACCCGTTTCTATGCTGTAAGCAAAGCAAACTATATCCATATTGGATACATTCCATTCTGAATTCAATATACAGTTTACGCTTATGGTTTCAATGTCATCACATACAGCACCTTCAGCGAAAATGTTTGTTCCCCATGTGCCATTCATTGTAGCTCTGAAAACATGCATATGCTCGTAATCGGGAATAACTCCATCGGGGTAGTCTGGATCGTCTTTAGTTTTTTGGGGTGAAATCAATCCACTTTCGGTTAAAAAGACACAAACATTCATACTTTCAAGCGTTGCTATAGCAGTAGCTGTAACAGTTACGCATAATTCACGTGTACTAGTGTTGTAATCCCTGTTAATTTGAATTTTAAGGGTTGGTTCCTGTGAAATGTAATCAGCAGCAATAGTTGCCCATTCTGTAGTTCCTAACACATCATTGTTCTTTCGATTTACTAATCCCGATGGGTATGAAATAACTCCAAAATGGTTTTTAAGTTCTTCACCCGTAGGAGTTTTATAGTTTATTGGAAAACTTGCATTAGTATTAGCAAAAAAACCTGCATGGTAAGCTATAATAATAAATTGATCTCCATAGAGTTCACTAAGTTGTGCTGCAATTTGAGCACCTGCAGGACAGTTAGGGCATTGATGTCCAGTAAATTCTTCCAAAAGCACCTTTTGCAAAACCTCACCCGTATCGGGTGGTTGAATTATTGCATTTGTATATGGTTCTTCTACAATATCACAACTAATGATAATAGTAAAAAAACATATTAATAATACAGATAGTTTATATCTATTCATCGTAAAAAAAAATTAAAAAGTAGTTGAAAAAGTAATTCCGGCCGCATAGGCAGCAGGTACCTTACGGCAAATGCCGCCTACACAAATAATACCTTCACTTTGCTTACCGTAACTAACAGATAATCGATGAGGACCTTTACTATAGCTCATACTTGTAGAGTAATAATGCTTTCTAAGGTCTTTTTCCTCGTTACCGTAGTTGTACTGATCAGATAGTGAGAATGACCATTTAGGTGCGATGGAATACTCAGCTAAAACCATTGCCCAGCTACCATTATCCTGCTTTGTTTGTAGGTGTTGTCCTTCAATCCTTATACTTTGATTGTTTTGTAACCTTTGAGCGATGTCAGCATATATAATCCATGCATTTACAGGTTCCTCACCAGGGTGACCTTCAATTACCGCTTTATTGTAATATTGGCTGGTAAAACCAGCAATAAATCTTAAATCACGGGACAATCTACGATTCACCTCAATTGAAATATCATGAAAATATTTTTCATCACCTATTTTGCCGAAGTTCGATTTATATCCCAAAGTACCTGGAGTTCCTATAGCAAGAGTATCGTTGATTTTTTCCTTATCAATGGAATTTGCGATTGAGGCACTGAACAGTACATTGGTGCCATATTTTCCACCAACTTTAGTGTTTTTTGGGATTAAATAGTTAACCTGAACCAATGCACCTACTTCTCCAGTTGGTTGAGTAGCGTAGGGGTAAATTCCTGGCAAGCTGTAAGTATGCTGACGGGTTGTTGCAGGAAGATAGTTAAGAGTAAGATCATTTCCGGTTGCAGTTCTGCTCGAACGAAAATCCATATTATCAATATACTTGGCAGAAGCTAAAAAACCAAGTCCTTTTTTTGAGAATGATCCAGTGAAAACAATGGCTTGCCCATTCTTATAAATTAAATTATTTCTAGCGGATGGATCGTTCACTTTCCAGGCGTATTCACCTGAAAAAAAGAAGCCTCCTGTGTATAGAGATGATCTTGCTGAGAACGCAGCCACATTTTCAGGGAGATTATAAAGTGGATCTCTATCCCTTTGAAACCGGCTCACAGCGCTAAAGCCGACTGTAAGGTTAGTTAATGATTCTGGTCGGATAAGTTGAAGTAAGCTCCAATCAGCATCAGCACCCCTAATAATACCGGGACCATTCTCCCAGAAATACCTTTGTTTTCCGATCATCCCCTTTATAGTAAGCCCATTTGCAGGGCGAATAAGAAGCCGAAACCCATCAAAGGCATTGTCGATACCCAAATTTTTATCCTCGTAGGCACGGAGAATTATTCCACTTCCGTATTGCTCGTAAAAATTACCAATGGTAATCTCATACAAAGTATCTGAATAATTTACAAATCGATGGGCTATTCCCTGACCTTCATATCTTGGATCATATCCCACAAGGGGTGGTTGATAGGCTTCGTAACGTATGCCGGCATTGATACCTTTGTACCGATAAAAAATGTTACCATAAATATTGGTACGGATATACTCTGGTACTTTTTCGGCACCAATTATGGTATCGCTAAAATAGTAGTTTGATTCAGTGTATATATTTCCTTGTATTGTAGCTTTATCAATAAAATCCTGACTGTACACGCTATTGAGGTAAAACATTAGCATGAAACTAATTGCCATTGTTTTAAAGAAGTATCTACTAATCTGTTTGTGCATTTATAAGTCTTTTGGATGATTTGTTGGAGAACGGAATTACTTAACCAGTGCTTTTATCTTCTCAAACATTTCTAGTTCACTACCATCGGTGTAAGTTGTATGCTGATATACAATTTCGCCTTTACCATTTAGTATAAATGTATGGGGAACATTGGTTACCCCCATTGCACGACGTAAATCACCATTTGAATCAAGATAAAATTCATACTCCCAACCCCTTGCATTTACCATAGGCCTAACGTTGTTAACTGTTCTGGCATCGTCAATGGATATGGCAATTAGCTTTACACCTGTCTCGTCCTGCCAATCCTCGTAAAGATCGGCAATAGCCGAGAGTTCCTTTATGCAGGGTCTGCACCATGAAGCCCAGAATGAGATGATAATGGGTTTACCCTTATTATCAATTTGTGAGGTTGAAAAATCCCTACCCTCAAGGGTTTTAATTGTTGCCACTGGAAGTTTTTGAGACCTTGCCTGCTGAGCATTAATCGATGAATTCCCAATAAACAAAAAAATGGATATTGCAAATAGTGTCTTTATTTTCATAGTTTTTTTTAAAAATTAATATGTAACCCAATATGATTTACAATTATCGAGCCTTAATAATTTAAAAAAGAAGTATCCTTTCGTATTAATTCTATTACAACCCCGATCTCCGCATTAATTCTGGAGATCGGGGTATATTAATTGTTTGATTGAAAGGAACTCTGATTAGATGATCCTAAAAAATAAGATCTATTTAACAATAAGTTTTTTCGTTACAGTTTCGCCATTTGATAAAGTTATTCTTACCATGTAGGCTCCCTGTGGTTGTTTAATGTTTAACTTGAGTTCTGAACGTTCAAGATCAATAATATTATTATAAATCAAACTACCAGTAATTGTATAAATATCAATGGCTACTCTACCAACCCTATTTGGAAGCGTAATGGTGAAGTTACCATCGGTTGGGTTTGGATATATGCTTGCAGCAAGAAGTTCGTTTGCTTCAACGCTTGTAAGTACAAGAGTAATGTCAAGAACAACATCTTCATTATCAATCACAAGAGTTCCAACGAATGCATCATAACCATCCTTGCTAACATTGTATTCGTACTCACCATTGTTTAAAATAATTGAAGCTAAACCATTCTCATCGGTTGTTAGATTTTCTTCATTAATAGTGATTGTTGCTCCTTCGATAGCTTCATCATTTTGATCTGTAACGTTGAAAGCAACTGTAAACTCAACTTTCAGCATTTCAACCTCAACTAGTATATCCTCTCCGTTAACTTCTAATTCTCCCTCGATTGTTTCGTACATATCCTTTTCAATGGAGTATGAATATTCACCATCTTCAAGTTCAATGGTTGCCATTCCATTCTCATCTGTTATGAGAGTTTCGCTATTGATAGTTATTGTAGCTCCTTCAATGGGGTTTTCTGAAAGAATGTCAATAATATTGAAAGTGACAGTATAAACAGGTACTTCAACTATTACAGAAGTAGTATATGTGTTTACGATTAAACCGTCTGAAGAAGTTACAACAAAATCGATTGGTTCAGTAAAATCCATTGGTTCATAATCACCATCTTCCCCTGGAAGTGGATAAATAGTTGCTCCTTCTGAAATGGTAATGGTTGGAGTGAGCGAAGTTATGTCAGTTCCAAAGGCTACAGTTACGGTTATGGTTGCCAAGTTATTTTCTACTGCAGATATTTCAACACTTAAGGGTTCGGTTTCTACGAAGTCAAAATCAAGAATACTTGCTTGACTTACAGTACATTCAACCATTTTCGATTGTAAAACCTCTTTATTTGCATCATTTTGAATGAATACAACCAGTGTTAAATCATCATACTCTTCCACAAATGTACTTGACATGTCCTGAGAGAAGGAAATATTAAATGGCACACCATCAACAAAATCAACTGTGGTTCCGCTTGCATCGGGTAGCATCTTCATCATTACCCATTTGAACGATGTCTCACCGTTTGAACCAACGTTCCCGGTTGTGACATTCTCAACTATAGCAGCCCTTAGCTTTAAACCAGTTGCGGATATATAAGGTAAGACTTCAATGTTTGCATGAACAGTTGTACCCTCCACGTAACTATTTGCATTTATTGTGAAGTATGAATTTTTTGATTGTTGATAGGTAAAAGCATTGTTAAGACCAGTTGCAGAAGTTGCCGTAGATTCCCCTCCTGTGAATAGCATAGGAACTGCATTTACACCATAGTAAACTCTTCTTACACCACCTTCGGCATTGTAGTATGGATCGCCGCTACCTGGCCAGTTCATTTGATATTTAATAATAGCAAATTCTCCTAAATGGTTATTTAGAAATGGGGTAAATGTATTTACGTTAAATGTGTAACATGGGGGACAAGTAGAACTGGTAAACGATTCGAATAAAGGTAGATTTGGTACTGACTGCGAAGCAACGTTTACAGTTTTACTAAGTGTGTTGTTTGATGGATCGTCGTCATCGCCATCTCCATTTATATTACTTGCTAAAATGGTGATATTGTAACTTCCTGGACTTGCTTGCCATTGCTGGTCAAAAGTATAGGTATAGGTTTGACCGCTGTTAAGGGTAATCCCTGAAACGTTTTCTATAACAGCTTCCTCATCGTTTACCTGATATTGAATATCGAATGAGTTGATGGTATTAAGACCAACATTTTTTACTGTGGTAACAACATCATATGTTCCCTGAGGAATGTAAGTGTCTAAGGAGATGGATTCAACAGCTAAATCACTATCAAATGGAGTGTACAGGGAAATATCATCAATAAACCAGTAATCAATCTGGTAGGCGTTCCCCGAAAGGAAAAAGCAAACCTGAAAAGTTGTAGATCCCAGATCACTGTTGGTTATTTGAATATTTCTAGTCTCAGGACCAATGTTGCCAGTGGGATTTACTGTCCAAATAGTGTTCCATTCACCTGAATTCGATCGGGTTGCTACACCAACGCTATATCCAGTACCATAATGATCAACGAACTGCTTAAACTGAAAGTATAAACTTGAAGCAGCAGAGACATCCACAACAGGAGAAATAAAACGTGTTGTTAAAGTACCCTGTGTGTACATAAATCTAAGTTCAGGGGCTACGCCACCAGCATTTGAACTATTGTTAACAGTCCACTGCGAGGTATAGTTTTCTATAGTCCATCCAGCAGGGAGAGTTCCTGAACTGAAGTCTTGACTAAGATGCTCAACACCATACTTTGATTGGGCCCAAAGTGAGGTAGCAGCAAGTAATAAACAAAGTAGTAAAAGATTCCTTTTCATTGTTCTAAAGCGATTTAGTTATTATTATAAACATTTCTGCAAATATATTATGTTGGTCGTAATAAATGGGTATTTTTGCAAAAAAATATTAACAAATGTAAATCTACATATATGAAAATAAAGAATTTTACTTTTTTCTTACTTTTTTGTTTAGGAATAAATGCTGTTTCTGCTCAGAATCTTCAGCTATTTCATAACGAGAATGAAGTTAGTAATACAGAAATAAATATTAAGGAAATAACATCGGATGGTGAAGTTAAAGTAGTTATCAATATTAAAAATAACTCATCAAATGCCATTGAGGTTAAGGTTAGAAAAAATGTTCGTGAGGATATTGATGGAGCCGAAAATACATTTTGTTTAGGGAGTTGTTTTGATCCTTCTGTTACAGAATCTCCCACATCGATTACCATTGAAGCAGGTGAAACAACCGGATCAGATGATTTTTATGTATTGTATCTTCCACATGGAAATGTTGGAAATGCTGAGATCATATATGAAGTTTTTAATATTGAAGATGAAGACGATAATGTTACAGTAACCGTAAACTTTTCATTTATTTCATATAGCCTTATGCTTTTTTATAATGATATTGAGGTTAGCAATGGAGAGATAAATATCAATGAAACTACTTCAGATGACGAAATAAAGGTTGTAATCAATATTAAAAATAATTCTGAAGAAACCATTAATGTTAAGGTTAGGAAAAATGTACGTGATGATATTGAAGGTGCCGAAAATACTTTCTGTTTGGGCAGTTGTTTCGATCCAACAGTAACAGAATCGCCTACATCGCTAACCATTGAAGCTGGTGAAACAACAGGTTCAGACGATTTTTATGTTTTATTTTTACCACATGGAAACACAGGCGAAGCTCAAATTATATTTGATGTTTATAATGAAGAATTCACAGATGATATGGTAACTGTAACGGTTAATTTTACAATTACCCCAACAAGTATAAATATTTTAAAAAAGGAAGTTTCCATTAGCGCTTTTCCCAATCCAGCATTCGGGACAAGTTTATTTATTAATTACAATTTACCACAACTCGAAAAGGTTTTCATATCAATTTACAATATTCTTGGCGTACAGATATTCAATGAGAGTATTATAAATACCTCTGGTAAAATTGAGGTTGATATTAATAGTTTGCCGAAAGGGATTTATCTCTATTCCCTTGAAAGTAACGGAAGAAAACTTATAACCAAAAAGCTTATTATTGCAAGGTAATGGCTTTTTTTTCTATTAGTTCATTCCCGGAAAACTTATAGTGCTGTCAATATTGTTGGGCAACCTGTCAAATAAATATTGTTATTAGTTGATGTGTGATTTTATTGATTGGTCGATTGGTATCAGCTTAAACTCTTCCAAGGCTATTAAGTATTAGCATTAAATGCAATGTGGACGTATGAAAAGTCAATGAAGATTAAATATTTTACTAAATGAAACCCCTTGTTTACTTATTGAACCCCTGATACACAGCAGATTGTTTAGTTTCATAGAGTTTCAATGTGTTCTTTACAGAACCACACAGTTGACATTTTAGATACCCTTGGGTGATAGCGTTAAAGTATAATGCAATAACTATTCCTTTACTGAACAAAAATTTTAGGTTTCAATTTTTCCCATTCATCTACCAGTGATTTCAGCATCAGGTTTTCCTTGCCATATGAAGCAAATATAAAAATGCAATTAATAGATTTATTTGGCAGAATAGTATATCAAAGATCAATGGAAATCTATCAAAAAGAATGGAATCAGATAGATTTTCGTGCAGGTCAAAGTATCAATCCTGGGGTTTATATCAATAGGGTTAATACATACGACAAACTGGAAAATATTCTTGTTCAAAAGTAAGACGGAAAAGTATTGATTGTTAAATAATAATTTCTTAATTTTATATCAACAGATTAAAAAATGTAAATGGTTTAAGATTACTAGAATCTTCATTTTTTCAGTTCTGTTTGCAAAATACTCGATAATAATAGTAAAATGAATATTAAAATATACCAGAATCTATGAAAACAAATAGGCATTCAATAAAATTCATGGCAGTACTATTTATTCTTCTTGTAACTAAAACTGTTACAGGTCAGAATACATTGTCAATAAATTCAACGACTACTCTACCAGGTAGTGTTGTTACCATTGAAGTTGTAATGAACAATTCCAACCCTGCTGTGGCATTTCAACTTGATGTGTCAATCCCTACAGGATTTTCATACGTTAGTGGGTCAATTGAATTAAACCCTTCTCGGATTACTGATCATGAGATTACTGCCAGTGTGATAAGTGGTCCAAAATTAAGAATAATTAGCCATTCCGCTACTAATGCTGCATATACTGGTAGTTCAGGTATCATTGCCACCTTCGATTTGAACGCATCGGAAACTTTGGGAACCTATTCATTGAATATTACCAATGCCGTAATATCTAATGCTGCAGGCAATCAAATTTTAACAGGAACAACAAATGGGACTGTAACCGTGGCTAAGGGTACACCCGATGTAACCTGGCCTACAGCAACTGCAATTACCTATGGTGCACAGCTATCATCAGCCACACTTTCGGGTGGTTCTGCTACCTTCGATGGGGAAACAGTTACTGGTTCCTTTGCATACATTTACCCAACAACAGTACCTGCTGCAGGGACATATACTGCCGATGTGCGTTTTACACCATCAAATACAAACCTATACAATACTGTGGACGGAACAGTTAATGTAACTGTAAATAAACGCACACTAACTGTTACAGGGATTACTGCTGTAGATAAAGTTTACAATGGCAATACAACAGCTACGCTGAATTTCAGCGGTCACTCATTGAATAACACGGTGAGTGGCGATGATGTTAGCGTAAACCAGGCAAGCTATACGGCAAATTTTGATACTAAGAATATTGGTGAAGATAAACCCGTAACTGTAACCCTAAGTCTTACTGGCACTCATGCAGCAAACTACACATTAACTCAACCCACAGGGTTGACAGCCGATATTACGGCAAAAGCATTAACAATTACTGGCGTTTTTGTTAATAACAAGGTGTATGATGGCGGTACAGAAGCCACATTGAATCTTACCTCTGCAGCTTTAATTGGAGTGGTTGGCACCGAAAATGTTAATCTGGTAACCGATGGATACGTTGCCAATTTTAACAATAAGAATATTGGAACCAATAAACCTGTAACAATTAGTGGCTTTTCAATTTCTGGCTCAGATATTGGTAATTACACGTTAACTCAGCCCACTGGCTTAACTGCCAATATTACTGCCAAGGCATTAACCGTTTCTTCAGGTATAAATGTTGTTGAAAAAGTGTACGATGGCACAACTTCTGCCACGCTGAATTTTGATAATCCCACCCTCGAGGGTGTAGTGAGCTCAGAAACAGTTACTTTGATAACGTCTGGCTATAACGCTAGTTTCGATAGCAAGAATATAGGTAATGCAAAGCCTGTTACCGTTAGCGGTTTAACTTTGGGTGGTATAGATGCATCAAACTATACATTAACTCAGCCTGCTGATTTGACAGGAAATATTACTGCAAAAACCCTGACAGTTTCAAGTATATCAGCTATCAATAAAACATATGATGGGACAACTACTGCTACCCTTAATGTTACTGGATATGTTTTGAATGGTAAAATTGGCTTAGAAACAGTAACCTTGAATTCGGAGGATTACACTGCCAACTTCAACAATAAAAACGTAGGAAATGCCAAACCGGTAACTGTAAGTGGCTTAGCATTGGGTGGAGCAGATGCAGGAAACTATATCCTAACCCAACCAACAGGTTTAACTGCTAATATAACGACAAAAGCGTTAACAGTTTCTGGTCTTACAGCAGATAATAAGGTTTACGATAGGAGTACAACTGCAACACTCAACTTTGCTTCTGCATCATTGGTGGGCAAAATTGGAATGGATGATGCATCCATCAACACCACCAGCTATACAGCAACTTTCAGCAATTGGAATGTTGGAACAGGTAAAACGGTTACTGTTAGCGGATTAGGATTAACAGGTGCTGATGCACCTAACTACACATTAACACAACCAACTGGCCTTACAGCTAATATAACCCCCAAAAATTTAACCATTCTTGGAGTTATTGCCGTTAGTAGACCCTATAATGCAATCAGTACAGCAACACTTAATTTTGATGGCGCTTCATTAAACGAAGTAATTAGTCCGGATGATGTTTCTATTAACTCAAGCGCTTATACTGCTACTTTTCCAAATAAACATGTTGGTATTGGTAAGGAAGTGACAGTTTCTGGCATTATTCTAGCAGGCGATCAATCAACAAACTATACCTTATCACAACCCACTGGTTTAACCGCAAACATTACAGCATTACCCATTACCTTAAACGCCGAATCATATACCAAAACATATGGTGAGGATGATCCTGATGAGTTCAGTTACGATGCTTCCATCTCTCTGGTTGGCGATGATGTTTGGGATGGCTATCTTATCCGGGAAACTGGAGAAAATGCAGGAATTTATGATATTTTAATCGGTACATTACAGATAATTGACGGTAATGAAGGTTATAACTATAACCTAACCTTTAATAAAGGTACCCTTACCATTAGCAAGAGGGTAATAACAATAAGTGCTCAGGCAAAGAGCAAAGTATATGGCGATGATGACCCTGAATTAACGTATACATTAATCGGTTCTATTGCCACAAACGATTGGTTAGATGGATCACTATCCAGAGTTGTAGGAGAAAACGTAGGAACACGACAAATTCAAAGGGGCACTTTGAAGATTCTCAATAGCGAGAATGAGGATATGGAGGAAAACTATAGTATTACATACAATGCGGCAAACCTTACTATTACAACAAGGCCAATTACCGTTACTGCCGATGCAAAAAATAAAATCTATGGGGAATCAGATCCAGCATTAACCTACCAAATAACCTCCGGCTCGCTTGCCTTTTCCGATGAATTTGCAGGGGCAATAACCAGAACAACAGGTGAGAATGTTGGAGTTTATGCTATTAGCAAGGGAACCCTTGCTTTATCGGCAAATTACAACCTAACGTTCATTGGTGCAAATTTTACCATTTCATCAAGGGCAATAACCGTTACTGCTGATGCTAAATTCAAGGTTTACGGCGAAGCAGATCCAGCATTAACCTATCAGGTTACTTCAGGCTCCTTGGCAGGTGGCGATACTTGGACGGATTCACTATCCCGTGTTGCGGGTGCTAATGTTGGAGAATACACCATCAATCAGGGTACTCTTGGTATAAATCCGGGTGGTGCAAACTATACAATTACTTACATTGAAGCCATACTAACAATTACAGCGAAAGATCTTACAGTTACTGCTCATGCCAAAAGTAAAACTTATGGAGATGACGACCCACCGCTAACCTACACAGCTGATGGCTTAGTGGGCTCTGATGCAGTCTCTGGAAATTTAACCAGGGTAGCAGGAAATACAGTTGGTGCCTATGCAATTGAGCAGGGAACACTCAATGCTGGTTCCAATTATAATCTGATATTTATCGGTGAAGATTTTACAATCAATAAAAGGGATTTGATAATTACAGCCAATAGTTTTATTAAAACATATCTACAGGAGTATATATTTCAGGGAGATGAGTACACTCACACCGATTTATACTATGATGACAACATTATAAGTGTCTCTCTTGTTAGTATCGGAGCAGAAGCTGATGCTGCTCCAGGAGATTACGAGATAACTATCAGCAATGCAACTGGCATTGGTCTAACAAACTATGAAATTCAATACATTTCGGGAACGCTTACAGTTTCCGACCTGATAGAATTAATTATTGATGGACTTGTTGCAGATAGCAAAGTTTACGATGGCACTCCAAATGCAAATATTTCTGACTGGGGAACTTTGAGTGGGGTTTTAACTGGCGATGATGTTTCCTTGGTTACCACAAGTGCAGTTGCTTCGTTTGCCAACAAGAATGTTGGTACCAATAAAACTGTTACCGTAACAGGTTTAGCGTTAGGAGGGGATGAAGCATATAAGTATATTATTGGCAACCAAACAACAACTGCCAATATAACACCCAAATCGCTTACTGTTACTCCTGATCCCGATCAGGGAAAGGTTTATGGAAACTCCGAACCTGTTATAAGCTATACACTTACTGAGGGAGAATTGTATGGAACAGATACATTTAGCGGTGCACTTACCAGAACTTCCGGAGAAAATGTTGGTAGCTATCTAATTATCATGGGGACACTTTCTGCCGGAGGTAATTACTCTATAAACCTTACCTCAGGTGTGATGTTTACCATTAATCAAAGACCAATAACATGGACTGCCGATACTAAGGAAAAGGTTTATGGTAATAGCGACCCAACCTTGACCTATCAACTGACAGCAGGTTCTTATGTGGGGGCTGACGCTGATAATATCACCGGTTCTCTTTCACGAGAAGCGGGGCAGGATGTTGGTGAATATCAAATTCAGAAGGGTACACTTAGCATTGGTACAAATTATAACGTTACATTTATTCCTGCATTTCTAACTATTAATGTTAAGCCGCTAACCCTAACTGCTAACGATATTGAGAAGGCTCACGGTATTGAATATCAATTCTTGGGAACAGAATTTACTTCACTAGGTCTTGTTACGTCGTATGGCGATGACATTGAGAGCGTTGAATTAATGAGTGATGGAGCTCCTGCAGATGCAGACATTGGTGATTACACCATTTCAATAGATAATGCCTCCCCTGATTCAGGAACTGATCTTGATAACTATGATATTTCTTATGTTTCTGGTACCATGTCGGTTGTGGCAAAAATACCACTAACACTTGAAGGTATAATTGCCCTAAACAGGGTTTATGATGGATCAACAAATGCAACCATAACTGACTGGGGTAGTGTTATTGGAATTGTGGGAGGTGATGATGTTAATGTTGTGTTTACCGATGCCACAGCATCATTTGTTGATAAAAATGTGGGCAGTGAAAAAACGGTTTACATAACGGGATTTATCCTTGAAGGAGAGGATGCTCCAAAATATTCAATAGGCACACAAACAACTACAGCCAATATCACAAAACGAGGGCTTACTTTGAGCAACTTTGTTGCTGATGATAAGGATTACGATGGTACAACCGATGTTACAGGTGCTGGATTTGATGATAATAGAATTGAAGGCGATGATTTAGAGTTTACTTTTGATGCTGCATTCCGTTTTGCTGTGGTTAATTCTGCACCAGGAAATCCCCGTACAGTTGATTTTACCAATATTCAGCTAAGCGGAGGGGATGATATTGATAACTATAATCTTCTAACCACCAGCGGCTCAGTCGTCTCAGCCATTTATCCACGACCCATAACCATAACACCCGAAGAAGATCAATGGAAAGTTTATGGACAGGCTGACCCAGATTATAACTGGAACCTTACTGATGGAACACTGGTGGAGGGAGAAGAGGATATAATAACTGGTAATCTTACCCGTGAAATGGGTCAGAATGTTGGACTATACGAAATACTAATAGGATCTCTTAATGCTGGCAGCAACTATGCAATTACTTTAACTCCAATAAACTTCGAAATCATTCCAAAGAATTTAACAGTATCTGCAAATAATATTGAAAAATCATTTGGAGTTGAATATATTTTTAGCGGTAATGAATTTACTACAGAAGGTCTGGTGGTTGGATATGGCGATGCCATAGAGTCAGTTACACTTCAAAGCGATGGAGCTTCTGTTGATGCGCTAGAGGGAACCTACCCAATTTCAATAATTGATGTATTTCCTGCATTGGGAACCGATCTTAATAATTACAATCTTTTCACGGTTGATGGAGAATTAACTGTGCTTGATAAGATAATACTTACTTTATCTGATGTGATTGCTGAAGATAAAATTTACGATGGAACCGTAAACGCATCCATTATTTACTGGGGATCGCTCAATGGTGTAGAACCTGGAGACGAGGTTGAACTTGATATTACTGAAGCTTATGCAACATTCAGCAATAAAAATGTTGAAAATGATAAAGTTGTTACCATTTCCGGTTTGAATCTATCAGGAGAAGATGCTGATAAGTATTATATCTTCGACCAAACAGCAGAAGCAGATATTACTTCACGTATCTTAGTGTTAAGTAATTTTACTGCAGATAGTAAGATTTACGATGGCACAACGGATGTGTTCAATGCCGATTTTGACGATAACCGTATTATCGATGATATTCTTGAATTTAGTTTCGATGCTGCTTTTGCCTCAACGAATGTAGGTGTTAACATCCATGTAAACTTTAATAATATAAGCATAAACGGTGGACCCGATGCAAATAATTATGAATTAAGTTCATCGATAGGCATTGCATATGCTGATATCTATCCTAAACCCATTATGGTTACTGCTGATGAGGATCAGAGTAAGATTTATGGTGAAGAAGATCCGATTTTAACATTTTCATTTGATGAGGATCAGTTGATAGGGGAAGATGAGTTAACAGGAGAACTTGGAAGGGTGGCTGGTGAGGCAGTAGGAGTTTATCCAATTACCCTCGGAACACTCACAGCGGGAGAAAACTACTCATTATCTCTTGACAATGAGGCAGTATTTACAATTTTTGGGTTGCTAACCCTCGAGGTTGAGCCCGAAGGAACGGGTACTGTTTTAGGAGGTGGGCTATACCTAAATGGTGATCAAGTTGATATTTCTGCAATTCCAAATGAAGGATATGTATTTGTTAGCTGGACCAATGAGGAAAGCACAATTATTAGCACAATGCCTGACTTTACATATACCATGCCCGTTTCAAGTGTAATTCTTACAGCTAACTTCACTGAGACTTTACCGGAGTACGTCTTAGAGTTGCTTGTTAACCCCGAAGATGCAGGAACAGTTAGTGGTGCAGGACAATATGTCGAAGGCGAATTGGTTGAGATTTCAGCTATTCCTTCAACCGGATATCAATTTATTAATTGGACCAATGAGGCGGAGGAAATTATTAGTACAGATGAAGCCTATAGTTTCAATATGCCAGCCAATAATCTAACCCTCACAGCAAATTTCGAGGAATTACCACCTGTTTTCTACAGCTTGGTTTTACTGGTCAACCCCATGGAATCAGGAATTGTTACAGGCGAAGGAGAATATGAGGAAGGGGAAGAAGTTGAGATCACTGCAACACCTGAAGGCGACTATATATTTGTTAACTGGATTGATATTGATGGTAATATAGTTGAAGATGAATTTGGCAATCCAGCTGAAGCTACATTTACCTATACCATGCCAGCAAACGATGTTACCCTTATTGCCAATTTTGCTTTCGAAGGGCAATATCAGGTTATCGTAACAATAATTCCAGCAGGTTCTGGTATAATAACCGGAACAGGATCTTATTTCGAAGATGATGAGGTATCATTGGAAGCTATTCCCAATGAGGGTTACCAATTCTTAGATTGGAAGGATATTGCAGGAAATACTGTTTCAGAGGATATGGCGTATAGTTTTTTAATGCCCGCTGAAAATGTTTTGCTTACCGCAAACTTTGAACTATTACCTCCGCCTTTGTACACCCTGACACTTATAGCTAATCCAGAGAATGCGGGAGTTTTAACAGGAGGAGGAGAATATGAGGAAGGAGATGAGATTGAGGTTTCTGCAATACCTCAAGGAGATTATTACTTTGTTAATTGGACCGATGCCAATGGAAATGAGGTTGTTGATGGAAGTGGCAATCCAGTTGAAACTTCATTTACATATACTATGCCGGCAAACGATGTCGTGCTTATTGCCAATTTTGCCCTTGAAGGGCAATACGAGGTTGCCATTATTATTAATCCTTCAGGTGCTGGAACAGTTACAGGTGCTGGATGGTATTTCGAAGGCGATGAGGTTACTCTAACTGCTGCATCCAACAATGGATATATTTTTAATAATTGGAGTGATGATGGGAATATTTTATCCAATAATGAAACATATGTATTCTCTATGCCAGCAGATAATATTTCCATTACAGCAAATTTTACACCCATTTATACCATAACTTTTGCTGTAAGTAATTTAGAAGGGGAACCAATTGAAGGAGCATTAATCATTATCAATGAAGAATATGAACTTACCGCTAATGCAGTAGGTTATGCAGTTATTGAATTGCCCAACGGAACATACACATTTAATATTACTGCTGATAATTTCATCGAATACAATGATTCTTTCACTGTTGTAGATGAAAATATGACCATTACTATCGAAATGGAACCAGTTGGCATTTTATCAAATCCATTGTCGGATTTGATTGTTTATCCTAACCCATTTAGCGATATGATCACTCTTAATAACGCAAAAGCAGTGAACCGACTACTAATTACAAACATACTAGGACAAAGAATTATCGATTTACAGTTGGACGGAACAGAAGTTATATCTATACCTTTGATTGACCTTACAAATGGAATTTATATTATGATCTTCCAAACTAGCAACGGAGAAAGTGTAATTAGGAAGATGATAAAAGAGTAATACATATTTTTTAAATAGAGGGCTATTCTAAAAAGGAAGTTTTTTACTTCCTTTTTTTTATATAAAATCGAATTATGGAAAGATTTTTGTTAATTTTCAAACTTTTTAAAATGCCATAGACGGGGAAAATAACATAATGCCAATAAGTCTTCATTATTAACAAATTAATACCCATAAAAACATAAAGCAATGAGAAATTATTACCGATTATTATTCCTTTTTTCTTTAATGATGCTAAGTATTCAGCAAATATTTGCTGTTACAGCATATCCTTATCCTGTTGATTATAAACTACCCGATGGAACAACTATCACCATACAGTTGATGGGTGATGAAAAGGTAAAATGGGCTGAAACACCCGATGGTTTTTCGATTCTAATTAATGACCAAGGGTATTACGAATATGCTATTCTAAATAATCAGGGAGATTTGGTACTTTCAGGTATTAGAGCATTTAATGTCGATGAAAGAAATACTACTCAAAAAGCCTTCCTTTCTGGAGTGCCCAAAGGGTTAAGATATAGCAAATCTCAAATATCAATTTTTAAGCAGATTTGGGAGATTAAAGAAAAGGAGGCATCAAAGGCTTTTCCAACAACTGGTGACAGACAGTTGATATGCATATTAATGGGATTTGCCGATCTGGCGTTTACAAAAACACAGGGTGACTTTAATTTGCTATTCAATCAGGTTGGTTATAATGTTGGTGGAGCAACTGGTAGCGTTAAGGATTACTACCTTGAAAATTCTTACAATCAGTTCAACCTTACCGTTGACGTGGCTGGCCCATACACAGCAAGTTATAACATGGCCTACTACGGGGGATCAAGTGGGACAGATAACCCAAGACCTTTAATTGCAGAAGCCATAAACTTGGCCGACGATGATGTTAACTACGCTAACTACGATAACGATGGCGATGATTGGGTTGATGGCGTTTACGTTATATACGCCGGGTATGGAAGAGAGGCAGGTGGTCCTGTTGGTTCAATCTGGGCACATGCATGGCAACTTGCTTCACCTGTTCTGAAGGATGGTGTTTATCTCCAACGTTATTCATGTTCAGCAGAATTACGAGGTAATAGTGGATCAACCATTACAGCCATTGGGGTTATTTGCCATGAGTTTGGCCATGTACTAGGTGCCCCTGATTATTATGATACAGACTATGAAACCGGTGGTCAATACCAAGGAACAGGACAATGGGATATGATGGCAAGTGGCTCCTGGAATAATAATGGGGTTACACCCGCACACCACAACGGGTTTACTAAGGTATACTACTACGAGTGGGCAACAGCCACAGTTTTAAATTCGGGTACAACAGTTATCCTGAATAATGCATCGGAAAACTCAAACAGTTTCTATCGTTACAATTCTACCACTTCCAATGAGTACTTTTTATTGGAAAATAGAGAAAAACATTTATTTGATGCTTATATTCCGGGAAGTGGTATGATCATTTACCATGTGCATAGCGGTGTTTACAGTGTAGGAAATAGTATCAATGCTACCCATCCTCAACGGATGTATCCTGTTAGCCAAAACGCAACCATGGATCCCACTAGTACCCCCTCATCTTACGGAACTATAAATGCAGCTACTTGTGCATGGACAGGAACAGGAAAAACATCTTTTACCGATGCAACTTTACCAAGTTCAAAATCATGGGCGGGAGCGAATACCAATAAACCCATAACAAACATCTCAAGAAATGCAACAGCAAAAACTGTTACGTTCGATTTTATGGGAGGAGCACAGGGTAACCCAACAGGATTTAATGCCACAGCAGTTTCTTCATCCCAAATTAACCTTTCGTGGACAAAAAACGAAGGGCGAGATGTTTTGCTAGCATATAACACTTCATCAACCATTGGAACTCCAACGGATGGAGTAACTTATTCATCAGGTCAAGCAATACCTGGTGGTGGAACAGTAATATATGTTGGCCCTAATGAAAATTTCTCACATACAGATTTAAATTCAAACACATCATATCACTATAAAATCTGGACTAAACTTAATTCAACTCCCGACTGGTCACCTGGAATATCAACAAGCGAAACAACTCTTTGTGATGCACTTTCTTCACTTCCCTTCTTCGAAGATTTTAATTCTTCTACCAGTCTTCCTTCATGCTGGCAAATAGTTGATCACATAGGTAATGGACAAGTATGGCAGTTTGGAACTCACACTAGTGGTCTATCGGGAACAACAGGGAACTATGCTTACTTAAACAGCGATGCATATGGCAATGGCAATTCACAGAATACTGATTTAATTTCACCAGTTTTTAACTTCTCAAATTATACCGATATTTCACTTTCATTTACTCATTATTTTCGCCAATGGAGCGGATCTTCAGGAACTTTATCTTACAGTTTAAACGGGGGATCAACATGGACACAAATTCAACAATGGACAACTACTTCAAATCCAGCTTCATTTAGTCAGGTAATACCTGCTATTTCAGAACAAGAAAACGTTTTGTTTAAATGGAATTATACAGGTAGTTGGGGATATTATTGGGACGTGGATGATATTCAGATAACAGGAACATTGGTTGATAACACACATTTGCTTATCCTTTTGGCTAATCCTAATGATATCGGTGCAGTGCTTACAGGTGCCGGCGAATATAACGAGGGTGATGAAGTAAACATCACTGCTAGCGCAGTTGAAAACTACACCTTTAATGGTTGGGCAGGTGATTCTGAAGACATTGCTCTACTAGATGATGCAACCAGTTTGAGCACTTTCTTTACGATGCCCAATAGGGACATTACCCTCACCGCTACCTATCAGGAGGTGATTACACCCACCTATAACCTTACACTATTGGCTAATCCTGATGACATTGGTGTTATACTAACCGGTGAAGGAACATACGAGGAGGGAGATGAGGTGAATATCACTGCTAGCGCAGTTGAAGGCTACAACTTCGCTGGTTGGACCGGCGAGGCTGAAGACATTTCTCTACTAGATGATGATACAAGTTTGAGTACCTTCTTTACCATGCCCAATAGGGACATTACGCTTACAGCAACCTATCAGGAGGTGATTCCATCTACCTATATCCTCACATTATTGGCCAATCCCAATGACATTGGAGCAGTCCTAACCGGAGAAGGCGATTACGAGGAAGGGGATGAGGTGAACATATCGGCAAGTGTAGTTGAAGGCTACAGCTTTGTCGAATGGACGGGCGAGGCTGAGGATATCGTCCTGCTCGACGATGCCGCTGCCCAGGCTACATTCTTTGCAATGCCCGATAGGGACGTTATCCTAACGGTAAACTATACTTTGATTGAGTACAATGTGTTTGTTGAGATATACCCGGAGGAAGCTGGTGAGGTAACGGGAAATGGGGGATATTTTATGGGCGATCAGGTGATTGTTGAGGCAGCTGCCAATGAAGGGTATCAATTCCTCAACTGGAGGAATGGTGGAACAGTAATTAGCTCTAGCAACCCGTATTCGTTCGAAATGTTGGCATCTGACATTACCCTAACCGCATATTTTGTAGCCGAGGGAACCGAAACTTACACATTTACCCTTTTGGCCGATCCTGATGACATAGGTGCTATACTAACCGGAGAAGGCGATTACGAGGAAGGGGATGAGGTGAACATCACCGCGAGTGCGGTTGAAGACTACACCTTTACCTGCTGGACGGGCGAGGCTGAGGACATTGCACTGCTTGACGATGCTACCGCTCAGGCTACATTCTTTGCAATGCCCGATAGGGATATCACCCTCACCGCCACCTACCAGGAGGTGTTACCGCCCACTTACACCTTTATCCTTTTGGCCGATCCCGATGACATAGGCGCAGTGCTAACCGGAGAAGGCGATTACGAGGAAGGGGATGAGGTGAACATATCGGCAAGTGTGGTTGAAGGCTACAGCTTCGCTGGCTGGACGGGTGAGGCTGAAGATATAGCTCTTCTTGAGGATGCTGCTGTTCTTTACACCACATTCCAAATGCCTGCCCGTAACGTAACACTAACCGCAAATTATGAAGAAGATCTGCCATACTACACCCTTACTCTTTATTCCAATCCTGATTATATTGGCGCTGTTGTTACAGGTGCGGACGATTACCTTGAAAATGACTACGTTACTATAACTGCCAGCGCGGTAAGTGGCTATAACTTCATTGGCTGGACTGGTGATGATCCTGCCGATGTTGACCTGTTGGCTAATCCTTTGGCTATGACCACTACTTTCAATATGCCTGCCAGAGAAGTTATATTAACTGCCAACTATAGTCAAGAGCCATATTATGCTTTAACCCTTTTGGTCTATCCTGACGATATTGGCGCTATTGTTACCGGAGCAGACGATTACCTTGAGAATGATAATGTTATTATTACTGCCAGCGCGGTGAGTGGTTATAGTTTCATTGGCTGGACTGGTGATCCTGCCGATGTTGCCCTGTTAGCTAATCCCTTGGACGTGACCACTTCTTTCAACATGCCAGCTAGAGATGTAACCCTAACGGCCACCTACGAGGAGGATGTACCCCCAACAACCTATATCCTTACTCTACTAGCTGATCCCAATGATATAGGCGCTGTACTAACCGGAGAAGGTGAGTACGAGGAAGGAGATGAGGTGAACATTACTGCAAGTACAGTAGAAGGCTACAACTTCGCTGGTTGGACTGGCGACGCTGAGGACATAGATTTACTAGATAATGCCACTGCTCAGGCAACATTCTTCGCTATGCCCGAAAGAAATATTACCCTCACCGCCACCTATCAGGAGGTGATTCCACCCACTTACACCCTCACATTGTTGGCCAATCCTAATGAAATAGGTGCAGTGCTAACAGGAGAGGGCGATTACGAGGAAGGGGATGAGGTGAACATCACTGCAAGTGCTGTTGAAGGCTATGACTTCATTGGCTGGACAGGTGAGGATGACGACATTGCTTTATTGGATAATGCATTATCAGCATCAACATCTTTTAGTATGCCAGCTCGGGTGGTAACCTTAACAGCAAATTATGAAGAGCAGTCGAATGATTCATATACGGTTACATTCATTGTGCGGAATCCAGAAAATTTACCCATTGCTGGTGCTAATATTTCTATAACTGGATTGGGTAATCTTACAACTAACACATCGGGTGAAGCTGTAACTCAACTCCCCAATGGAAACTACTCATTTACTGTTATAGCAACAGGATATGGGAATTACAGTGATGTATTTACCATTGCTGATGCTAATCGAAACCTTTTGGTAATATTAACTCCTGTTGGGGTTGAAGAGCATGCCCTATCAACTTTAGAGGTTTTCCCAAATCCCTTCAAAAATATCATTACGATTAATAATGCCAGCAGGGTTAACCACCTAATTGTAAATAATATCATAGGGCAACGATTAATAGACATGCAGTTAAATGGTTCCGAGAGCATCACCATCCCAACCGATGAGTTGCCCAAAGGTGTTTACTTGATGATCTTCCAGACAAAGAATGGTGAAAGAGTGATAAGGAAGATGGTTAAGGAATAGAATAATTCTTTATAAAATCTTTAGAAGCCGCTATAATTAGCGGCTTCTTTTTTATAGTTTAATTTAAATCAAAATATTTGAAAAAAGTTTTAATAAAAACATATGTTTAAGTAATATTTGTAGCAATATAATATGCGATTGTTGATTCTATATATTTAATAACTAAGTTTTCAAAAACATGTATTAATTTCACATATTGATTTTTCGCTAGTTTATTCTTATAAAACCAAAAAATGATTTTTTTCACTAAATCAGTTGCTTGCATATTATTTTTTTTGATACTTCATTGCTACCTTATTTCGATGGCACAAGAAAAACGAGTTGTAACTGCATATCGAATTACTGGTGAACCTCCCAAGATTGATGGTTTAATTGATGAAGAAGTTTGGCAATTAGTTGATTGGGAGGGTAATTTTATACAACAGCAACCCTACGAAGGTAGAGAACCTTCTCAGCAGTCCAGCTTTAAAATACTATATGACGACGATTATATTTATGCTGCAATAATGTCGTGGGATTCTTATCCTGATAGCATAGTTAGCCGTCTTTCTCGTCGTGATATTGGCGATGGTGATGCAGTTGGTATTGAATTCGACTCATATTTTGACAAAAAAACGGCATTCTCTTTCATTGTTACGGCATCAGGAGTTAAAATTGACAAACTCATTAGTAATGATGGTGAATATGAGGATGAAAATTGGGATGCTATTTGGGTTGTTAAAACAAGTGTTAATGATAGGGGATGGATTGCCGAGATTAAAATTCCATTTAACCAGTTAAGATTTAATAAAAATGATGAACAAAAATGGGGACTTCAGGTTGGGCGATTCATTCATAGGAAGGAAGAACTTTCACTTTGGCAACCAGTACCACGTGATGCCCCGGGTTGGGTTCATCAGTATGGTATTCTTGAGGGTATTAAAGGGATAAAACCAAGAAGGCAAATTGAAATTGCTCCTTATGTTGTTGCAAAAACTGAACGATTTAAGCCTGAAGATGAAAATCCATTTGCTACAGGTAAGCGCAATAAGTTTTCGGGAGGCATTGATGCAAAGATAGGAATAACGAACGATGTCACTCTTGATTTAACCGTTTTTCCCGATTTTGGTCAAGTTGAGGCTGATCCGTCGGAAGTTAATCTTACAGCCTTTGAAACCTATTTTCCTGAGAAAAGACCTTTTTTCATTGAAGGCAGTAATTTATTTAACTATGGACTTTCCTTTGGAGATGGGAGCCAATCGTCCGAAAATCTTTTTTATTCTCGAAGAATTGGACGAACCCCACAAAGATCTTTAAACTTAATTGATAATGAGTATTGTATAATTCCTGAATCGACCGAAATCCTAGGAGCATCAAAGATTACTGGGAAAAATAAAAGTGGAGTATCCTTTGCAATTATGGAAGTAATAACCAATAGAGAGTATGCTCAGATTGATATAAATGGGAATAGACGTTTAGAGGAAGTGGAACCTTATACTAACTATTTCGTTGGTAGTTTACACAAAGACTTCAATGAGAGTAATACTCAGATTAGCGGAATATTAACCTCTACAAATCGTTTTTTTGATAACGAATCACTTGATTTTCTTCATACTGAAGCCTATTCTGGAGGGTTGAATTTATTTCATCAGTGGAACAACAAAAATTACTATTTAAACTTTAAATCATATTTTAGCCATGTTGCTGGTAGTAACGAGGCCATTATTAGAACACAACGAGCTTCTGCTCGTTATTTCCAACGCCCCGATGCCACACATGTTTCTGTTGATTCTTCAGCAAATAGTTTAACAGGACATGGGGGTAGTTTTATAATAGGTAAAGGTGGTGATGGAAATTGGCGATTTGCCAGTTTTATTACCTGGAAGTCGCCAAAACTTGAGGTTAATGATATTGGTTATATTCGTAGTGTTGACGATATTTTTCAGGTTATTTGGTTTGGATATCGTTATTGGAAACCTTTCTCAATTTTTAGAGAGGTCAATCTTAATTTCAATCAGTGGACAGGGCACAACTTTACAGGTGAATTAAGTTATTTTGGAGGAGAGTTCAACTTTCAAACACAATTTAAAAATTATTGGTCTTTTGCTACAGGCATAAGTTCTTATGGAAAAAGTGTTAACTACACCGCTTTAAGGGGAGGACCATCTTTATATATGCCCGGTGGCATAAATGGTTGGGGTTGGTTTAGTAGCGATGATCGAAAAAAAATAACATTTTCTCTTAGTTCTTCATTCCATTCCAGTGTATCATTACTTTCTAAAAATTATTCTTTAGGGTTAGCCTACAAGCCAATAAATGCACTTGCTATTTCACTTTCGCCTTCATATTCATATTCAGAAGAGAAATTACAATATGTTGAAAATATTGAACATAACAATGAAATGCGATACATAAATGCTTCGCTCAACCAAGATTTATATATTTTTGAACTTTGGGTTAATTTTAGTATAACACCCGACTTATCCTTTCAGTACTATGGTCGTCCCTTTTTTGCAAAGGGTAAATACTATGATTTTAAAAGAATAACCAATCCAAAGGCAAATTCATTTACAGATCGCTTCCATGTTTTTAATGAGGATGAAATTGGTTATAATGCTATTGATCAGATGTACTTAATTGATGAGAATTTGGACGGAACAGTAGATTACAGGTTTGAAGACCCAAATTTTAACTTCAGATCGTTCCAATCGAACCTAGTGGTTCGGTGGGAGTATCGTCCCGGCTCAACATTGTTTCTAGTTTGGTCGCAGGGTCGTGATTCCTTTGAAAGCGACTATAATACGGGCTTAAACTATAGCGCGAAGGAACTTTGGGATGCTTATCCTCATAATGTGTTTTTAGTTAAGTTTGCCTATAGATTCTATTGATCATATGCGTTTTTTCCTTAAACTTACACTCTTTTAAAAAAAGTGATATCCATTAATTTAAAAGTTGTGCCTTACAAAAATTTTTATTGAACGTTTGTAAAGTTGAAAATTAATGTATTTTAGCGGAGCTAAATTTTTGGTGAATGAATAAAAGCAAAAATTAATACTATTACTGTTTAATCAAAAACTAAAAAAATTACAAAATGCTACACGAACCCGCTGTAGAAATTGGAGCTGATTACGCTTCTAAAAAGAAAACAAGATTAGGAATAATCTTATTTACTGTATATGCCTCTATATATGGGCTGTTTGTACTTCTAGGGCTTTTTTACACCGATTTACTGGGTTTAAAAGCAGTTGGTAATGTTAACCTTGCTGTGGTTTACGGAATTGGGCTAATCCTTCTTGCTGCGATAATGGGTTTTATTTATAGCCTGATTTGCTCAAGAATGGAGGATCAAATGAATGGAGGAACCAAGGTATGATATATGAAGTTTCAATTTGGGCTATCCTAATATTCCTGGTTTTTGTTGCGATGGTTATTGGATTATCGTTTTATTTTGGTTCCAGAACAAAATCCGCAGCCAGTTACTATGCTGCTGGTGGTACAATTCACTGGGGAGTAAACGGGATTGCTTTCGCCGGTGATTACCTTTCAGCCGCCTCTTTCTTGGGTATTTGTGGTATGATTGCTTACGCGGGTTATGATGGATTTCTTTATTCAATTGGGTATCTTGCCGGATGGGTTGTTGCTCTTTTCCTTGTGGCAGAACCTCTTAAAAGACTGGGAAAATATACTTTTACTGATGCTCTTGACTCAAAGTTCAATTCAAGAGGCATAAAACTTACTGCATCGTTAAGCACTCTGATAGTATCAATATTCTATTTAATCCCTCAAATGGTTGGGGCAGGCGATCTCGTTGTCCCACTTCTGGGTTTACCCCATTGGGCAGGTGTTTTGATTGTTGGCGCAATTGTTATCTATATAGTTGCCACAGCAGGAATGACATCAACCACCTATGTTCAGTTTATTAAGGGGGGACTTTTAATAACATTCTCTGTTATTCTAACCATTTACATACTTAGGAATGGTTTTACCCTAAATCCATCGGATGATTACCGTCAATTTGCAAGCATTGAGGCGCAGGTTGAAGGTAATGAAGTGGTTTCAATAGAAAGCGAGGATTATGAATTGATTGGTCAGCAGCAGACTGGAAATCAAACTTTTGTCAAGTTAAGTAAAGAGAATTATGAAACTTGGTTTAAGCTGGAACAGAACGATGATGGATCTGCATACCTAACGGAAGCACTGAATATAACCAATACCGCTTCGGGCGAGAAATTGTACAACGGTGCGCCAAAGACTGAGAGAAGATTTTACCAGGTGGGACATTTGAAGAGCATTGTTCACAAGGGAGAAGAAGTTGAATCATCGGGACCACTAGGACCATTTGAATTTTTTAGCACATTAGAGGAAAGCGAAGTTGTGATTTTCAATAAATCAATTTTTGATGATGGAGAGGATAGGGTTACCGTGTTTTATCAGCAACCAACAAAGGGCTCCGATATATTGAAACCCGGACTTATGCTTAAGGTAGGGAAGAACGCTAAACTTTGGGATAAAGTTAACTTTTTCTCCCTGATGCTTGCTCTCTTTTTAGGAACTTCGGCTTTACCACATATTTTAATACGCTACTATACTGTACCCAGTCAGCGAGCAGCCCGAAAATCTACCATTGTGGCCATTGTTGCAATAGGATTCTTTTACATTCTTACACTCTATATGGGTCTTGGTGCCATGGTGAACGGAGTTAACGACTTGGAGAGTAGCAACATGTCGGGGCCTTTGCTTGCTAAATCATTTGGTATTGGGCTATTCTCAATTATTTCGGCCATAGCATTTGCAACCGTTTTGGGAACAGTAAGTGGATTGATAGTTGCCTCTTCGGGCGCCATAGCACACGACTTTGTGGATAAGTACCTTAAGGTGGAAATGACTGATAAGCAAAAGGTAAGAGCAGGAAAATTTGCAGCTTTTGGGGTTGGTATTTTTGCCATTATCCTGGGTATTATTTTCAAGGGAATGAACGTTTCCTTCCTGGTAGGACTTGCTTTTGCTGTTGCTGCTTCTGCTAACCTCCCATCAATTCTAGCCGTAATATTTTGGAAGAAAACCACTGCAAAGGGTATTGCAAGCTCTATTGTGGTTGGGATACTCTCGGCTGTTACTATTATACTATTATCACCATCGATGTTTGAACGGTATGGTTTGCCCAAGGCTGATGCAATTATTCCCTTTGATAATCCAGCAATTATCTCAATGCCATTAGCAGTGATTGCCCTGATTGTTGTATCGCTTTTAACACAAAAAAAGAAATAGAAAATAATTAAGTAATAAATAAAAACGCTGATAGTTTTCGCTCTATCAGCGTTTTTTTATAATATCCATCATATTAGCCTATTTATCAACCATATTTTTTTGTAACTTTGATATTCACACCTTTTTTCATGAGAATAGCCATTGTTACAGATATCCATGAAGATTTTAAAATGCTTGAGAAGGCATACCGAACCCTTAAAGCAAAAGGCTACGACTTATTGATTTGTCTGGGCGACATTACGGGTTATGCTACTGAGTACTATATGCATAATCCAGATGCCAATGCTTGTATTGATTTGCTCAGGGAAAATGCTGACATTGTTCTTGCTGGTAATCATGATCTTTTTAGCAGTCAGCGTTTACCATCGTATCACCTCGAAAAGAATATTCCTGAAAACTGGTACGAGTTAACTTTACAGGAGCGTTACAATCTGTCTAAAAACACTTTATGGCTCTACGAAGAGGAAATTTTTCCAACCCTATCACCCGAAAATGAAATTTTTTTAAAAAATCTTCAAGAATGGTGTGTCATTAATGCCGGTAACAAGCATATTCTTTTTTCGCATTTTCTGCAGCCTGATTTGGCAGGTGTGGGACGTTGGTTTCCCTACCGTGTGGGTGAACTTCGACCACACTTTAGGTTTATGGAGGAGAATAACAGTATCTTGTCATTCGTTGGGCACTGCCACCCCGAGGGAGTAACAGTGGTTAGTAAGTTATTCTGGTCAACTCCAAGTTTCAATAAAATTAAAATAAAACAAAAGCCAAAAATTGTTCTGTGTCCACCCATTGTGAATAGCAAAAATTCAAGTAGTTGCCTTATCTTTGATAGTCTTTCAAACGAGATTGTGCCTTACCATCTGGATTAAAATATTTTGCCATGCAAACTAACACTCACTTCTTCTCTCGCATTTTGCTTCCATCACTTGTGGCGGTTCTTCTCTTTATGGCATCGATCTATCTTTTCGTTATACCCAACTACCGCGAAAGCCTCATGAATGGCAAACGAGAGACCATTCGTGAACTTACAAATACAGCCTGGAGTGTTATGCAAAAGCTCGATTTAATGGTTGACGAAGACTTTGATGTAATACAAGCACAAAGAGAAGCGATAATCATTATTGGTGATATGCGCTATGGCGATGAGTTAAAGGATTACTTCTGGATCACCGATACTACCCCCAGAATGATTATGCATCCCTATAGACCTTCAATGATTGGTATGGACTTAACCGACTACAGGGATCCAAAAGGAAAGAACTTTTTTGTTGATATTGTCAAAATTGTTAAAACCAATGGAGATGGTTATGTTGACTACAAATGGCAATGGAAGGATGATAGTTTAACTATAGTTCCAAAGCTTTCATACGTTAAAGCATTTCATCCGTGGGGTTGGATTGTTGGTACAGGTATCTACATTGAGGATGTGAATAGAGAGATATCGAACCTAACCCAAAAGGTTGTCTGGATTTCAGTGCTTATTACGCTTATTATTAGTGCTATCATTATTTACCTTGCTCGAAGGAACTATATAGCAGAAGCTGAAAGGCAAAAGGCACAGGAACGATTACGCGATTCCTTGCAACGATACAAAAAACTGGTGGAAGCATCAACCGATGGCGTGCTTATGATTATTGAAAATGAAATAGTTTACTGCAATCCATACCTATTAAATCTTTTGGGATATACTCAGGAAGATTTCGATGGGCATGATAAACAATTCTACGAAACCCTGAAAAGTTTTGTAAAAATTGATTTAGAGGACACCCAGGGAGAAGAAGCCAAACAATTAGAAATATCATCGGAGCAAAAGATTAAAAAGAAAAACGGGGTAAGTGTTGATGTGATCGTTAATAGGTCAAAGTTTGAACTGGAAGGTAAGCGAGGGTATATATATGCAGTGAAGGATGTTTCCCGGCATAAGGATGTGGAGCGTGAACTTGATTTGAGCATGGAAAAATTTAAGTCAATAGCAGGCCTTTTGAACCTTGGTATATTTCGTTGTACCTTGGGGAGACAATCCCGTTTTGTCGAAATCAATAGTAAAGCGTTGGAATTGTTGGGTTTCAACTCGGAGCATGAAATTAAAGATACGCAAGTTCAAGACCTTATCGATATAACTAATGAAAAAAAGGAAGTAGTTCGTGCCATAAATGAGGGCACCCATGTAAAGGACCGTTTATTACGGCTTAAACGAACTGATGGTTCTGTTCTATCTGCATTAGTTTCATTATTTCCGGTTCACGATGCCCATGGAAAAACAGTGTTTTGCGATGGGATTATAATTGATGCATACGACCATCTATGCCATGATGTAGGGTTCGATAAGAGCAAATCAACTCTTCATCTTTCGGCAAATATTCTGTTGCATCCTATTAAAGACTACCTTCTACCTGCTCCACAATGCGATATGGATACTTCGGTGGAGGTGGCCTCAAAACTTATGACTTCAAGCAAATCCGATATCGTCTTAGTAATGAGTGATAGATCATCAATTGTTGGGCTTGTAACCCATAGCGATATTAGCCGTCGGGTTGTTGCATCGAGTAAAAATCTTTCGGTTCCTGTTTCGGAAATTATGAGCGCACCTGTATTGGCAGTAAACGATGATGATATGGTAATGGATGCATTTAATTTGATGGTTCAGCACAAAGTTTCATATGTGGTTGTTAAATCAAAAGAGAATGGAAAACCTTTCTATATAAGCCTTATCAAATTATCCGAACTCCGAAAGGATACACCCGAGTTTATGATAAATGCTATTCAGAATGCTGGTTCAACCTATGAGATTGCTGATACCATGAAGCATTTACCACAATTGGTTAAAACACTGGTTGAAACTGGAACCGGAGTTGCCACAACAGGAAAACTCATTAGCAAAATATCTGATACAATTTCTAATAAGTTAATTAAGAACGCCATTGATGAACTCGGACAACCACCGGCACCCTTTGCTTTTCTTGCATTGGGCAGTGAGGGTAGGAGGGAGCAGACTCTTGCAACGGATCAGGATAATGCCATTATTTACCAAGTTGATTCACCCCATAAGGTAGATGAATGTAAAAATTATTTCCTAGAACTTGGTGCAAAGGTTTGTAATTATTTAGACAGAGTTGGTTATCCTCTTTGCAAAGGTGGAGTAATGGCCATGAATAAAGAGTGGTGCATGGAAATTAATGAATGGAAAAAATCTATTTCCGCATGGATAAACACCCCAAATCCTCAAGAAATACTGAATACCTCAATCTTTTTTGATTTCAGACCCGTTTATGGTGATTTTGAATTGGCCAATTTGCTACAGCACTTTTGCTTTAAATCGCTTAAGGAGAAAAATGTCTACTTCTTTAATCTAGCAAAAAGCATAACTGAACTTAAAGTTCCTTCCATTGATGGTGCTTCTTTAGCATCTACTAGCCTGGATATAAAATTACCAATTTTGGCAATTACAAGCATTGCAAGACTTTGGTCACTTAAGTTTGGAATTGGGGAAAGAAATACTTCCGAAAGATTTTTTGCTTTGCAATCGGCAGGCATTTTTAATGCTAACCTTAGGGAAGATTTTGAGCAAGCTTTGCGATACCTTATGATGTTGAGAATAAAGAACCAACTATCGCAGATTGAAGCCGGCAAAAATCCAACCAATGAGATAAATTCGAAGGATCTGGCAGGGATTGATCGTATTATGTTAAAGAAAGTGGTTTCGACCATTTCTGATCATCAAAATCGCTTAGGAATTGAATTTAGATTGGGGTAATAATCTCAATGTTCTTCTGCACAATCAGTTCAAAAGTATCTAAATTTAGGCAGCAAAGATTTCCTGTTTGATTATGGTCGTATATCTTATGTGGCTTTGTGTAAAAGCACCCGTTATCAAGAGGAATAACGGGTTGCCTTTCGGCAACAGCTTTCTCTATCTCAAAAAGGGGGGTAACTTGATGCCCATGTAAAATGCGTCGGCCGTTAAGAATGATAGGATTAGGGTTGGTTTTCCTGAGTTCAAGCATTGAGACAAAGTCTTGAAAAGGGTTTTCTACATTAAAGTTTATACCAGCATGTACGATGATAAAGTCATCCAACTCGTAATAGTATTCAAGTTTCGACATGAAGTCAACATACTCTCTTTTAACTGATTTATTTTCATTTAGCAAATCAGGACTTTTGTTGATTTTACAGACAAAATGAGCAAGGGTTTCCCTATCATACTCTTTTATTGCATTTAGGAGATTTTCTTCGTGATTACCCCTTAAGGGGTAAATATTGTATCCTTGGTTGATTAAGGAAATAACATAGTCCAAAACGCCGGAGCTATCAGGTCCACGATCGATGTAATCACCTAAAAAAAACAGATGGTCTTTAGGAGTGAGACAGATTCTATTTTCAATTATTACTCTTAACGTTTTTGAGCATCCGTGAATATCGGATATTACCAAACGTCTTCCTTTTGGACTTTTGATGATATCTAACCTCATAATAAAAAAAGTGACCACATAAATGTAGCCACTTTTTAATTGAACCATTGAAAAGGAATTTATTTTTTCTTCAAAATTGTGTTGAGTACTTTTTCCTTATCCAACTTCTTTGTGCAGAAGAACCAGTCCTTGCAGTCCAATTCCTTGCTGTCCATACGCTCCTGCGCAACCCCACAAGAGCCTGCAGGTGAAATAATTACATCGTCGCCTGGCTGCCAATCGGCAGGGGTGGCAATTTGGAACGCATCGGCGGTTTGTAGAGCGATAACAGCACGGTATAGCTCCTCAAAGTTACGCCCAAGGCTCAATGGGTAGTAGATAATAGTACGGATTATCCCATTTGGATCGATGATGAAAACCGCACGAACAGCTTTTGTATTGCTTTCGCCGGGCATCATCATGCCGTACTTCTTGGCCACCTCCATGGTGATGTCCTCAATGAGAGGGAATTTCACCTCGATGTTTTTCATCCCTTTATACTCGATCTTCTCCTTAATGGTACGTAGCCAGGCAATGTGGCTGTAAATACCATCAACCGAAAGCCCAACCAGCTTGGTATTAGCCTCATTGAAACGTTTCTCCATATGGGCAAAGGTCATAAACTCCGAGGTACAGACAGGTGTAAAGTCAGCCGGATGGCTGAAAAGGATTACCCAGTTACCTTTGTAATCGGATGGGAAATTAATGTCACCCTGAGTGGTCACTGCCTTAAATTCAGGGGCTTTTTCGCCTATGCGTGGCATGGCGTAGGTTTGTTCTTTGTTTTCTTCCATTGTTTTAGTTATTAAGTTATTAAGTTATTAAGTTGATTATTTCATCAAATCAAACCGATCTGCATTCATCACTTTTACCCATGCACTCACAAAATCCTTTACAAATTTTTCTTTATTGTCGTCCTGTGCGTAAAGTTCTGCATAAGCCCTTAGCACAGAGTTTGAACCAAACACTAAGTCAACTCTGGTTGCTGTCCATTTAACTTGATTTGTCTTTCGTTCTATTATATGATACAAATTATTAGATACTGGCTTCCATGAGTAGTTCATGTCGGTAAGGTTCACAAAGAAATCATTGGTTAGTTTACCTTCTCTGTCGGTAAATACACCGTGTTTTGTTCCTCCGTGATTAGTGCCTAATACACGCATACCGCCAATTAGAACAGTCATTTCAGGGGCTGTAAGTCCCATTAGTTGACTCCTATCAAGAAGCATCTCCTCAGGTTGCACTGCATAATCTTTCTTAAGCCAGTTCCTGAAACCATCGTGTAAAGGTTCAAGGACTGAGAATGATTCCTCATCTGTCATTTCGGCTGTTGCGTCACCCCTTCCAGGGCTGAAAGGAACTTTGATGTTTATACCAGCTTCCTGTGCGGCTTTTTCTACGGCTGCACTTCCGCCTAATACAATCAAATCAGCAATACTTACCTTTTTATTTAATCCTGCTTGGATTTCAGTAAGTTTTTTCAAAACTTTTTCAAGTCGTATGGGCTCATTGCCTTCCCAATCTTTTTGGGGTGCAAGGCGAATTCTCGCTCCATTTGCACCACCTCTGTAGTCAGAACTTCTAAAAGTTCTTGCACTATCCCACGCTGTATTGATAAGCTCTGTTTGGGTTAAACCACTATTCAGAAGTTTTCCCTTCAATTCCTCGATTTCCGATTCGGTAAGGGTGTAGTTTACTGATGGAATTGGGTCTTGCCAGATCAAATCCTCTTTTGGAACATCGCTACCAAGGTAACGACTTTTGGGTCCCAAATCGCGATGCGTTAATTTGAACCAGGCTTTAGCAAAGGTCTGAGCAAAATATGCGGGATCTTTATAGAAACGTTCAGAAATCTTACGATACTCAGGATCTATTTTTAGGGCCATGTCGGCATCTGTCATCATGGGATTTCTGCGAACTCCGGGAACATGTGCGTCGAATGGTTTATCTTCCTCTTTAATGTTAATTGGCTCCCATTGCCATGCACCGGCAGGACTTTTTTTCAGCTCCCAATCGTAGGTGAAAAGCAAGTAGAAGTATGTGTTGTTCCATTTGTTTGGGTATGTAGTCCATGCGCCTTCCAATCCGCTTGAAACCGTATCTTCAGCATTGCCTTTACCTTTTGGATTTGTCCACCCAAAACCTTGCTCTTCAATTGACGCACCTTCAGGGTTAGGACCCAAAACAGAAGCATCGCCATTTCCATGAGTTTTCCCGACTGTATGACCACCAGCGGTTAATGCAACAGTTTCTTCATCATTCATAGCCATGCGCTTGAATGTTGCGCGCATTGCTTGTGCGGTCTTAAGTGGGTCGGGTTTACCGTCAACACCCTCAGGATTAACATAAATTAATCCCATTTGAACCGCTGCCAATGGATTTTCGAGTGATTCTTCATCCGATTTATCGGAATAGCGATCTTTTCCCAACCATTCCTTTTCTGCTCCCCAGTAAATATCTTTCTCGGGATGCCAAATATCCTCACGTCCTCCGCCAAAACCAAAGGTTTTGAATCCCATGGATTCATAGGCCATATTTCCAGCAAGGATAAATAGATCAGCCCATGATAATTTGTTACCGTATTTTTTCTTGATTGGCCATAATAGCCTACGGGCTTTATCAAGATTCACATTATCGGGCCAACTGTTAAGAGGGGCAAAGCGTTGGTTGCCTGTGTTTCCTCCACCGCGACCATCGGCCATGCGATAGGTTCCGGCGCTATGCCAAGCCATGCGAATCATTAAACCTCCGTAGTGTCCCCAGTCGGCTGGCCACCAATTCTGGCTATCAGTCATTAATTTTTTAAGGTCGTTTTTTACTGCTTCTAAATCGAGTTTTTTAAACTCTTCTCGATAATTGAAGTTTGCTCCAAGAGGGTTTGTCTTGGTGTCGTGCTGATGGAGAATGTCTAAGTTAAGCGCATTTGGCCACCAACTCATTACGAAGTTGCTTGTATCGGTATTTGCGCCGTGCATTACAGGACATTTTCCTTTTTTCGAGTTGTTCATATTTTTAATTTTTAGTTAAAAATTATTCATCTTCTTTTCTTAAAACCTATTCTGTAGGTCTTCCAGCAGCTATGCTCTTGCTCCTTTCAATGGACTGTAGGGCAAGATAGTTCTCACCAAACTTTTTCATGTTATTACGCTCGTCGTCGTACTGGTTGTAGTGGCGCTCCTCGTCCTCAACCAAAGCCTCAAAAAGTTTCTTTGATACAGAATCATTGTTCCTTGAGCATTCGTTAGCCCACATATTATAGTCGTTTGCACTGGATTCTTCCATTTGGCAAGCCAAATCAAGCATCTCCTTAACATCGTGAATCTTTTTTACCGGATGGGAAATCTCCATCTCAACCTCACCCCCCAGGAAAAGAATCCTTTCGGCAAGTTGCTCTACATGGAGCATTTCATCAATAGCAGTTCGCTTAAATAGCCCTGCTAAAAGATCATATCCCTGATCGTCGAGATGAAAATGGAAGAACATGTACTGATGTACAGCAGCTAGCTCATCGGCTACTGCTTTGTTGAGTAATTCAATACTTTTTTCTTTCATGATTTGAATTTTTTAAGTTATTGGTTTGGTTTATTTTATGGTTTATCTGTGAATTTTCCTGTTATCTGAAGTTTGATTTCTTCAATATTAAAACTGGGAATTCTTTTATTAATAAAATACTCATTTAGAATTTGGGTTAACTCTTCATCTTCATAGTCCTTAATCCTATCGGTTTCGATGCAGTACAGGTGATGATGGTTTGATGTAATAGCATCGTAGCGCATTACATCCCTGTCGGTTTTTACCCTTTTGATTATCCCTTTTTCAGCAAAGGTGTCCAATGTTTTATACACAGTTCCTATGGCAATATTGGGATGATTTTTTCTTATGTATTCGATAATGCATTCTGCAGTAGGATGATCCTTTAAGCTGTTCATGGCATCCAATACTGCTATTCGTTGAGGTGTAATCTTTAAATCATACTCTTTGAGCAATTCCCTTTTCATTTTTATCAATTAATTAGGAATAATTCTTAGTTAAGAACAAGTAAATTTAATTAATGTTTATTTGAAAGTCAAATTTTTTTAACGAGTAATGATTATTTAAATTAATTGGCAAAGATTATTTAAAGCATTTTTATTAGGTTTGCTCACAATTTTTGAAACCCATTTTAAAAAGTTAACAATAAATGCTTTTCAATTCCATAGTTTTTTTTGTTTTTCTTAGCATCGTTTTTCTGATATACTGGCTTTTCCGCAATAAATTAAAAGTTCAGAACATTATTGTATTAGTGGCAAGTTATTTTTTTTATGGTTGGTGGGATTGGCGATTCTTGTCTTTGATTTTCATTAGTTCAATTGTTGACTATTCCATCGGATTAGCCCTTAGTCAAGTTGATAAATCTTCAAAACGAAAATTATTACTTTTTCTAAGCGTTTCTGCGAATATTGGTATTCTTGGGTTCTTTAAGTACTTCAATTTTTTTATCGATTCATTTTCGTCATTTGTTCAATTTTTTGGTTTCAATCCTAATATTCCAAGTTTACAGGTCATTTTACCGGTTGGGATCAGTTTTTATACCTTTCAAACCTTGAGTTATACCATTGATGTTTATCGAAAACAGATCGAACCAACTAAGGATATCATTGCATTCTTTGCTTTTGTAAGTTTTTTCCCTCAGCTGGTTGCCGGACCAATTGAAAGGGCAAAAAATTTAATACCACAATTCCTGAAGAGGAGAGACTTTGATATTTCTCTTGCCAACGATGGCATGCGCCAAATGTTATGGGGTTTCTTCAAAAAGCTTGTTATTGCTGACAACTGCAGTGTCTATGTAAACGAGATATTTGGCAATTACCACTCGCACACCGGAGGAACTCTTCTGCTGGGCGCTGTGCTTTTTGGTTTTCAGATCTATGGCGATTTTTCGGGTTATTCCGATATCGCCATTGGCACAGGTAGGTTATTCGGCTTTAATCTTATGCAAAACTTTGCATTTCCCTACTTCTCAAGGGATATTGCTGAATTTTGGAGGCGTTGGCATATATCACTTTCAACTTGGTTTAGAGATTACATATACATTCCTCTGGGAGGGAGCAGGGGCAATCGTGAAATGCAATTCCGAAATGTTTTAATTATTTTTTTGGTTAGCGGGTTTTGGCATGGTGCTAATTTTACCTTCATTGCCTGGGGTGCTGTACATGCTTTAATGTTTATTCCTCTTCTTTTGGCTAAAAAGAATAGACAGCATACCGATTGTATAGAACACAGAGATATTCTTATAAATCCTTGGGTGATTGGAAAAGTGATAATAACATTTCTACTGGTAACAGTGGCATGGATTTTCTTTAGAATGCCAACACTTGGTGGTGCTTTACACTACATTGAAATAATGGGGCAAAGCATATTTACCAAACCAACCAAGCAATTTTTAATTCTTCAGCAGGCATTCTTTTATGGGATAATCATCATGCTAGTTTTTGAGTGGATTAATCGCACGAGAAAACATGGACTTCAAATTGGGCGCTGGCCAACAATAGTTCGTTGGTTTATTTATCTTTCAATAGCATTCTTCATATTTATGTTTGGCAATTTTAACCAGGTTGAATTCATATACTTCGCATTCTAAAATGATCAGATTTTTGATTAAAATATTGTTGTTCTGGCTACTGTTTATCGGTTTGGTTTTTAGTATCACTTATTACCAATGCCAAAAAGTTGTTAAAGGCAAACAATTCCAAAATCATAACAACGAGGAGAGCTTAATAATAACTCCCAAAAATGAGCATTTCGACTACCTTATTCTTGGCATCTCCCATGCTCGTAACTTTTCAAGGCACCACAATCATCAAAGGGTTGAGAGTATTCTTGAAGTAAATATGTTGAATTATGGGAAGGGTGCTGGAAAGGGTTCAATAGCCAATCAGCACAATTTCTTTAAATACTTTCTATCTCGGCATAATTCGGCTGATAACATTTTTTACGTTATAACAATGCCAATGTTCTTCTCCAATATAATGGATGCCAACGCTTATACCTATGAGAATGAAATCTTTTCTCCAAAATTCTTTTTTATACTTCTATTTGGTCCAGAGGTAAATAAAGGGGAGAAGATGTATAACTACCTTCGTAGTAAATATAACACGAGATGGAAAAAATATGGTACATGGAGTGCAAATATAAATGAGAATGCGTTAAGCGAAATTGATACCGCAGCCATTTCAAACGGTTTTAGATTGGCATATGTGAAAGGGTTGGAAATGGATGCCTTTGAGCGTAATAAGAGATACTTGATTAAAACCATTGAGCTAGCTCAAAAAAATGGTATAAATATTTCTTTCCTTATCACACCAACACTCTTTGGCGAATGGCCAGGACACGATATGGTGATTAAGTTTTTGGATGAGCTTGAACAGCAATATAATGTTAAAACCTATAATTTCTGCTGTGTGTATTTGGATAAAGTTGAGTATTTTGCCGATCACCATCATCTTAATACACCTGGTGTTATTGCCTTTACTGAGGAATATTTGAAACCAATTGTAGAGGAGAACAAAAACAAAAATCAAAAAGATTCCAATAGGTAGTTTAAGTGGTGGATTATATACATTACTTTCC